>DASZTU010000330.1:0-7037 GCA_035547975.1 Devosiaceae bacterium
TGATCTCGGTCTCGGTCTCGACCGGGACGAGATAGCCGCCATCGGCGTTCGAGCCGATCGAGAGCGCCTTCTCCTCGCCGCGCTTCACATAGGCCGAAAAGGCCTCCTTGTATTCGTCGTGGCCGTTCGGGCGCGCCTCGCCGCCCTCGAGGCGTGGCCGGGCGCGCTCGAGCGCCGCCCGGTCGAGCGCCGCCTTGGCTCCGTCGAGCACCGCGTTGAGGCGGCCGAGCTTTTCCTCGGTCAGGGCGTCGGCCGCGCCGCGCCGCTCGATTTCAGCGATGCGCTGCTCGTTCGTGCGCTTGAACGCCTCGAAGGCGCTCGCCAGCTCGGCGTAGCGGTCGGCGACGTCGCCGCCGGCGGCCCCCGCCGTCGCCTTGAGCTCATAGGTTTCGGTCGCTTCAGTCATGCAAAACGTCCTTTCAGGAGGTCTTCAATGCGGAAATGGCCGCATCGAGCGACCGGAGAAGGCGCCCGTCGGGCGCCGGTGCGAGCCGGCCGCCGGCGCTGATGCGCGCCCCGGCCAGCATGGGGAAGGTGACGATCGAGATTTCCCAAAGGTCGATCTGCCAGAGCCGCCGGTGCCGGCTCCGGGGGTCGCGGGTGGCGCGGACGGTGCGAAAGCCGATCGAGAGGCCGTCTATGGCGCCGCTCGCGATCAGCCGCCTGAGGGCGTCGGCACGGGGCACGCCGCCGACGAGTCGGCCCTCGACCCAGAGCCCGAAGCCATCCTCGACGAGCCGTTCCCAGGTGCCGACCGGCTCCTTGGGGTCGTGCTGGAACAGCATGCGCACGCCGTCACGGCCGCGCGCGGCGAGGCTCCTGGCGAATGCCCCCGGCATGACGATGTCGCCGCCATCGTCGAGCGTGCCGAAGACGCTGGCGTAGCCGGCGAAGCGCCCGCTCGCGTCGATGGGAAGGGTGTGCATCAGCGCTTCGAGCCGGCCTTGGCCTTGCCGGGACGATTCCGTCCGGGCCGGGCGCCGTCCGCAGGCTTCGGCTCGCCGGCGGCGAGCGTGCCGGCGAGGTGCCAGGCGAACTGGCGGAACACCTCGACCGGCTCATTGCCCGCCGAGGTCGTGTTTTGCTTGTTGCCCAAGGCGTTACCCTCTGCGCTTGAAAAGCTGATTCAGCGTCGAAATCTCGTGCACGAAGTCGTTGAAGCGCCGGTTGGCCTGGGCGAGCTCGCGCAGCGCCCAGACGGCGAGACCGGTGGCGCTCGTCGCCCAGAGGAAGAGCGCGAGATGCGCGAGATCGCCCCGCGCCGCGATCGTGCGGGTCAGTTCGTCCATGGTGATGTTCCTTGTCGGGGCGCTGGCGGCGCTAGTCCGGCCGCTCGCCCACGCCGAGCAGGCGGCGCTTTTCGGCGTCGGTGAGAAAGCTCGCATTGCCGATGCGGGCCCAGAGGGCGGCGCGGTCCTCGGCCAGCGCCTCGATGTGCTCGAGGTCGGGGACGAGCTCGAAGCCGCCGCCGAAGGCCGGCCCCAGCCAATGGCCGAGCGCGGCCGCGACGCGCCGGACCAGCGGGATGATGGTTTGTCGCCAGAGCGCCCGGTTGGCCTCGACCAGGTTCGAATAGGTGTTGTCGCCGGGGATGCCGAGCAGCATCGGGGGCACGCCGAAAGCGAGCGCAATGTCGCGGGCGGCGGCGTTGCGGGCCTCGATAAAGTCCATGTCCTTGGGGCTGAGCGCGATGGTCTTCCAGTCGAGCCCGCCCTCGAGCACCATCGGGCGGCCGGCGTTGAGGGCGCCCTGGAAACCGTGCTCCAGCTCCTCCTTGAGCCGGTCGAACTGCTGCTGGGTGAGGCTCCCGGCGGCGGCCGAATAGACGAGCGCCCCGGAGGGCCGGGCGGCGTTGTCGAGCAGCGCCTTGTTCCAGCGCGCCGCGGCGTTGTGGATGTCGAGGCTCTGCTGGGCGGCGGCGAGCGGGGCCAGCCCGTAAGGGTCGTCGAGCGGGTGGAACAGCGTCAGGTGGAGGACCTGCGGGATGATCCCCGCGGTCTGGCTGAAGCGCTGCGTCCGCCCGCCCGAGGTATAGGAATAGGCGACGGCATAGCCGTCCGGTCCGGGCACGGCGCTGACGCGGTCGGGCCTGAGGGAAAAGAGGCCCTTCACCTCGCCATCGGCGAGCACCGCCTGGAGGTAGGCGTTTCCGGCGGTCTCGAGGTAGGCATAGAGGTACTCGAAGAGCTCGGCGCCCGATTCCCGGGGGTTCGGGCGGGCCAGCAAGGCCAGCACCGGGTGCTCGGTCACCTGCCGGCCGCCCTCGCTCACGACGAGCGGCACCCGATTGGCGGATTCGGCGATCAGCCGCACGCAGCGATAGACCACCGGGTTGCGGGCAAATCCCTCGTTGGCGAGGCTCGCAAAGCCGCGGTGACTCCAACTGGGGTCGCCGAACGAGGTGAGGGTGACGAGCGTCTGCGGCGACGTCGATTTTTGCTCGCGCCGCGGCGCGCTCCCGCCCCTGAGGCGGTCGAGCCAGGAAGGCATGGGTGTCTCCAGGTTGGGCAGGCGCCGCGTCGGCGGCGCTCAGAAGCTCCGCACGCGCGGACCATCCTGCGCGAACAATTCCGTCAGCGCCCAGACGAGCGCATCCACCCGGTCGGGGGAATGCCCGTCGGCGAGCCCATCGGGGCCGAAGGCGCACATCTCGTCCTCGAGGTTCTCGAGGCCCGGGCTGTGCCAGACGAGGCCGCGCTCGTAGAGCGCCGCAACCGGCTCGGCGCGCAGCCACTTGCCGCGCGTCGCCCGCACCTCGCGGATGGGCAGGTGCGCCTCCTCCTGCGCGAGGATGGCGCGCACCAGGTCGCCGCCCTGGTTGACCTCGACGACGATGCTATCGGCGCTGTGACCGCGAAAGGCGTCGATCGTTCGCCGCACCCAGACGAGGGGCGGGGCGGGACGGATCGTGCGGTCGGCGAGCACCACGGCCCCCTGCCCCGCCCGCGCAACAACGACGATGCCGCAGGCGTCGGAGGCCGCGTGGCCGGTGACGGGCGGATCGACCGCGACCACCGTTCGGCCGAGCTCGAGATCGGGCGGCGCCCGCCGAAACAGGTCGCGGCGCCAGAGGGCGTCGGGCCGGTCTTCGATCAGCTCGCCGTCGAGCTCCTGCCGGCCGAGCAGCGTGCCGCGATAGCGGCCGACCACGGCCTCGAGAAAGCCCGGGGCGAGGAAGCGCTCGTTTTCGGCGGTGGCCATGCGGCTCACGACCGTCCGCTCGTCGGCAAGGAGCCGCCGCAGCAGCGGGATCGGCCGGGGCGTCGTGGTCGCGACCTGGCGCGGCGCCTGCCCGAGCCGGAGCGCAAACTGCAGCATGTCCCAGGCCGCCTCGGCATCGGGCCATTTGCAGACCTCGTCGCACCAGGCGGCGGCGAATTGCGGTCCGCGAAAACGGTCGGGCTCCGAAGCCGAGAGGATCATCGCCTGCGCCCCGTTCGGCCAGCTGAGGCTGTGGCCCCTGAGCGTCGGGCGCTCGGCCGAAGGGTGGATGTTGAGGAGGCCGCTTTCGCCCTCGACCATGATGGCCGTGGCGTCGGCGATGGTCTGGCCGACGAGGGCGATCGGCGAGACCGGGTGCTCCCCAGTCGCCTGCGCGCGCACCCATTCGGCACCCGCGCGGGTCTTGCCCGAGCCGCGGCCGCCGAGGATCAGCCAGGTCACCCACTCTCCGCCCGGGGCGAGCTGTTGCGGCCGCGCCCATTCGGACCAGTCGTAGAGGATTTCGACGACCTTCTCGCCATCGAGCCCGGCGACATAGGCCGTCGCTTCAGGACCGCTTAAGCTGGGCAATGCGCTGAGCAAGCCGATGGCGCAGCTCCTTCATTTCCTCGCTCTCGACCCGCGGCTCGGCGCGGCGGGGCTCGGCGTTGTCGATCTCGATGAGTTTTTCCAGCGTGCTCGCGAGCTTGCCGAGCACGGCCACTTCCTTCTCGCCGGTCTTTGTCATCTGGCTTTCCAACTGAGCGATCTGCCCGTCGAGGAGGCGGAACAGGCGCGTGATGATGCTGCGTCGATTGACGCGCCGCGTGCGGCTGCCTCGCGTCCATTGTTCGGCCGCGGCCCGGGCCCGGAGGGCCGTCGGGGCAATGCCATGCCTCGCCGCGATCTCGGGCAGCGTGCCGGCCGCTCCGCCCGCCTCATATTCGGCGCGAACGGCCGCCCAGTCGGGCGCAGGCATCGGTTCTGCGGCCACAGCGCCCCGGCTCTTCGGCTGATGGAATGGGGTTTCGGTCGTTGCTGGCCCGAGAGCCAATTGTGCGACCATAGCCGAACTATAGCCCCGGCCCGTGACGCGGGGACAAGTTCCTGCTAGAGCCCCGCCAACCCGGACGTTGAGGAGTTTTGCGCGTGGATAAGCCGGAATCGCCGTTCGCCTTCCTGATCGGCAGCTGGGCGGGCAATGAGGAGCTCTTCGCTACCCCCTGGGCGGCGGGCGGGGTGGCCCATGGCCGCTGGAGCTTCCGCTTCGATTCCGGCGGCCGCCATTTGATCCACGATTACGCCGCGACGCGCGACGACGGCAGCCGGTTCGACGCGCACGGCGTGCTGGCGCCCGACGAGCGGGGCAACCTGCTCTGGTTCTGGTTCGACAGCTACGGCTATGTCCCGGTGTCGCCCGGGACGGGGGAGTGGAACGGCCAAGCCCTCGTGCTGACGCGCACTTCGCCCCGCGGCAGCAACCGCACGATCCTCACCCCGGCCCCAAACGGCGGGTTCGGCTGCGACATCACCTTCACGGCGAGCGGCGAGGCGGAGCCGATGCCGGTCGCGCGCGGCATCTACCATCGGCAGGCCTGATTTCGGCATGGCCGCGGCCCGCTCCTCAAGCCTTGCGGGCCCGGCTTCCCGGGCCGACTGGCTCGACCTCCTCAAGACGCTCCTCGTCTGGGGCATGGTCGGCGCGCACGTCGTGCAATTGCTCGGCGTCGGTCTCGGGCCGGGCGCCGCCCGGTTCTCCGACTACATCAACCTCGTCAGCTTTTCGGGGTTCATGCTGGCCTTCGGCATCGGCACGGGCCTCTCGCCCGGCCGCCGGCGCAGCGGGCTTGCGGGCCGCATCCGGCCGGCGCTCGTCATGCTCGGCTGCGCCTACCTGTCCGCCTTGGCGTTTGCAACGCTCGTCGACCACAAGCCGATCACGGGGAGCCTGCTCGCCGATCTCCTGACCTTCCGGGTGCTCTTTGGCTACAGCGAGTTCCTCGCGACCTTCTTCGTGCTCTATGTCGTCATCGCGCTGGCGCGCCCGGTGCTCATCGGCATCGCCGAAAACCCGGTGCTGCTCGCTGCAGCGGTCGTCGTCTGCCTTGCCTCCACCTATGTCACGACCGGCGCGTTGATCCCCCTCGCCGGGACGGTGATCGGGCACACGCGCTATGCGAGCTTTCCGCTGCTCGGCTACCTACCCTGGTTCCTGTTCGGCATCCGCATCGGCCGGCGGGACGGCGTCGCGGCGCCGCTCGACATGGCCCTCGCCATCCTCGGGACGGCGGTCTTCCTCTGGTTCTTCTGGCGGACCGGGCAAAACCTGCCGGAGCGGTTTCCGCCAACCATCCAGTGGATCGTCGGACCGGCGGTGCCGCTCCTCGTCTATCTCGTCGCCTGCCGCGCCATTGCCGACTGGGTCCGAATACCCTTCTGGCTCATGGCGCCGGGCCGCCACGTGCTCGCGGCGCTCCTGCTTTCCAACCTCATCATCTTTGCGACGCGCGCCTGGCGCTATAAGCCCGCGCACCCGCTCGGGATCGCCATCGCCATCGCGGTCTTGATCCTCATCGTCGTGACGCTCTGGTGCAACGGCATCGACCGGCTCGCCGCCCGGCGGCGCCGAAACGCTGCCTGAGGCCGCCCCCGACGCTAGCCGGGCTGCTTGATGTTGCCGCAGATGATGTGGCTCAGCGCCGCCTCGTAGCGGGCGCGCTCGACCTCATGGGGCGGGGCGAGCCGGATGACCACGAAGACGTCGTTGGTCGGCGATTCGACGATCAGCAGGCCGTCGGCGACCTCGATCCTCTGCTCGGCGAGGAGATGCGTCTGCGCCGGATTGAAAATGCCGAGGTTGAGGTTCTGCCCGATGCCGTCGCGATTGGTCGTGGAATAGACGACCGCGCCCGCCTTGTTGAAGATCGCCAGCGACCAGAAGGCGTTGGGCAGGGTGCCGTTCAACACGCCCGGCCCGCGGGAGAGGTCGACGCGGCAGACCGCATAGGCCAACTTCGGATCGAGCTGCAGCGGGTTGGGCTGGCCCGCCACAACCTTGGGCAGGACCACCACCTTATCCTCGTCGGCGAGCGCCGCGATGCGCGACCAGACGGTCTCGCTGGCGAAGGCCGGCAGCGCGAGGATCACCACGAGGTGGAGGATCAGCCCCAGGATCACGCCGGCGGCCAGCCAGAGCAGCGTTCTCATGCCGCGCAGGCCTCCTTGAGGATCGCCGGCAGGGTCTGCACGGAAACGCTCGAGCCCGAGACGTTGGAGGGATCGTAGAGCGTCAGCTGCAGCTCGAACGGGCCGCTGCCGGTGATCTCGAGCCAGTTGTCGGGCGCAAGGGTGCGGCTGACATAGAGCACGAGCGTTCCGTCATTGGCGCGGGCGACGCCGCGGCTGACGAGGGCCAGCTGGCCGTCGGGACGGGCGATGTTGACGCCATCGGGGGAAACCGCCTCGAGGGTCCAGAAACTCGCAACCGGCGTCGTGCCTTCGATCCGGTAGCGGCAATCGCGGCTGAGCGGCTGGCCGTTGCTGTCGCTCGAGGCGACGAAAGCGAGCCCCTCGCTCTGGCCCAGCTGCAGGATGCCGGTGCGAGCGAGATAGGCCCGCGTATAGGGGTCGGGCGCGGGTGAACCGACGCCCGGCCAGGCGACCCACGGCCCAACCTTGAGGGCGCCGAGCACCCGCCCGTCGCCGACGGCGTAGTAGCTCAGCCCGAACCCAACGGCGAGCGCCACGATGATCATGGCCAGGAGGTTGAGGACGAATCGCAAGGATCAGAGGCCCCGCGTGCCAGGATGGGCGATCGAGGCTTCCCGGGTGGTCGA
>DASZTU010000331.1:0-7733 GCA_035547975.1 Devosiaceae bacterium
ACTGGGCATGCCGCCCCCGCGCCTGGGTCCCCCTCCTCCGGATGGCGATCCCCACGGCCCGCCGGAACTGTTGCGGCCGCCGCCACCCGTATTGTTGTCCCAGGGCATTGATCACCTTTCGGTCGCCGGTAAAGTCCGGGACTATATAGGCGGGGGTTTCCGGGGGATCAATGCGGCCGCGGAAGGGGCCGAAAAGGCCCGGTTTCGTCGTGGCGCCTGGTCAGCGCGCGAGCGGTCGCAGTTTCCCGCCCTCATGGGCATCGCCCCTCCGCCGGCGACGCGACCAATCCCCACCCTCATGGTGAGCCTGTCGAACCATGGGCCGAGTGCACCCGGACCTCGCCCTTCGACAGGCTCAGGGTGAGGTTCTTGGGGGCGAGGCCCTTCAGGGCGGGACCAGCCCCAGCCCCCGCCACATTCCCCACCCTCATGGTGAGCGTGTCGAACCATGAGCCGAGTGCACCCGGCGACTGCCCCTCGCCCTTTGACAAGCTCAGGGTGAGGTCTCGGCGAAAGCACCGCGCTTCACCGCCGCTCGTACACTTTCACCACGTAGCTGGCTTCGTCCTTCGGCGAGGGCTCCGGGCGAAACGTCTGTTCCAGCCGCCAAACCGCCGGATCGATCGGTGGAAAGAACACGTCTCCCTGCGGTGCCAGCGCCACATGGCTGATGACGAGCCGGTTGGCGAGCGGCATCGCCTCGGCATAGATCTGGCCGCCACCGATGACCATCGCCGCGTCGACGCCATCGCGCTGGGCAATGTCCAGCCCCTGGGCGATCGCTTCGCCGAGGTCGTGGACGACGATCACCCCGTCCGGCGCAAAACCGGCTTGCCGGCTCACCACGATATTCGTGCGCCCCGGCAGCGGCCGCCCGACGCTCTCGTATTGCCGGCGGCCCATGATGATCGGCTTCCCCATCGTCGCGGCCCGGAAATGGGCCATGTCGGAGGGAATGCGCCAGGGAATCCCCCCATTGGCACCGATGACGCCGTTTTCGGCGACCGCCGCAATCATCGCAACGCGGGGGCTCACTGTGCCCCCAGCTTGGCGAGCGCCGCGCCGTCGAGGCGGCACTTCGTCCATTCATCCATGAGCACCGCTCCCTGTGACCGGTAAAAATCGATCGCGGGGGCGTTCCAGTCGAGCACCCACCATTCGAGGCGCCCGAGCCCCTCGTCGACGCAGCGGCGGGCGAGGCGCTGCAGCAGCGCCTTGCCGATGCCGTGCCCACGCGCCTCGGGCTCGACGAAAAGATCCTCGAGCCAGATGCCGTGCCGGCCCTGGAAGGTCGAGTAGGTGTAGAACCAGAGGGCGAACCCGACCGGCGCGCCGTCCCACTCGGCAATATCGCAGAAGACGCGGGGCTGCGGCCCGAAGAGGTCGCGCGCGAGGTCGGCCGGTCGAGCCTGCGCTTCGTGGGCGAGTTTTTCGTAGGTCGCGAGGTCGAGGATGAAGCGGGCGATGAGTTCCTCATCGCCGGCCACCGCGGGTCGAATGGAAAGGGTCATTCCGCCCGCTAGGCCGCCATGCGGTGAATCAGCGCATCTTCGACATAAATGCCATTGACGACATTGTTCGAGAATCGGATTTCGCTGAGCCCATCCACACGGATAATCGGCTGGAGTCCCCGGATCAGGGGATCGCTTTGCGAAACGATCCTAACCCGCGCGAGGTCCAGCACTGGCTGGGCGGGATGCGCTTCACGCCACTGGGAAACGATCGTCGCCGCCTCAAGATACTTCTTCTCGATATCTTTCGGAGCAGCATCAGCCGCGATCACAAACCGCCACCTGTCAGCATCGGCATAGTACAGCCATAACGCTCCGACCACTCCGAAGTGTGCATCGTCCAACGCCCGAACCAAGTTCAGGCCAGCATCGATCTCCGTTCTCACCAATTGCTCTGCAGCCACCCGAATACTCCGTCCACCTGATCGAGCATGGCGTCACGCATGGCACGCGATCGAAACTCGTCGATCATCTCATAACGGGCTTCCTCTGACCAATCCACAACGGTCGCCCAAAAAGCTGCCAGCGCCGGAGATTTGCGCTGATCCTCCGCCATTCGACCGCCAAGACCGGAGAGTGCCAGCAGCTTAGCTAGGTCATGCGAATATATATTGTTGACAAGCTGCTTGTCCGGAATGGCGTTCGCGACAAAAATCCTTGCAATCCTCGCTTTAAGCGCGAGCTCGGCACCGTAGCCGAACAGATAGTAGGCGTTAGAATGCCGCCCATGCTCGAAAAGCAATTTGGCATCTTCAACTTTGGCAGCTGCAAGGTGCCGTAGATCAACCATTGAAAGAGGCATCCGTCGATCCTTTTTCGGCGGCTACTGTTTATTGGCATTCTACTGCGGCTTGAGCAGCAGAATCTCGAGCTCTCGGTCGGAAGGCGGTAGGAAATCCCTGGCGCTCATGGTGAAGGTGGTTGGGCCGGTCTTGGTCACCTTGCCGTCCCAGCAGAAGGAAATCAGCGCCTTGGGATCACCCTTGTCGATCGTCAGGCGGAAATCGTGGATCGGGCCGCCCCAGTTGGCGCCCGTCGACCAGATGTAGGAAATCCAGTTCTCGACATAGGGCGCGCTATAGGGATCCTTGGGGTCCCTGAGCGACCGCCGGACCGTTTTGACGAAATCGTCGTCCGTGCAGTACTTCTTCCTGTACACCGCGCCGGCATCCTCCTCGGCGGTGGGCGGCGCGAGAAACGTCGTCGCGACCGTCCCCCCGACGCTCGGGGTATAGGTGTGCGTCACCCTGACGGTCTTGCCGGCGGGAAAATCCGCTTCCCATGCGTAGGTCGACCTGAGCGTCCAGACCGGGGTATAGTCGGTCTGCTCGCCCTTTCCCGCGTCATAGGTCATGGGGATCACGAGACCGAGCTCCATCATGCGCTGGTGGTCCTTGTCGGAGAGCGCGTTGACCGCCTTCTGCGTCGCCTCCCCGAACGGCTCGAGCGGGACGCCGAGGCTGCGGAGATAGGCCGTCTGGTCGATGCCGACCGCAAAGGCATATTGGTAGAGTTTTGCCTCGACCGGCTTGCCGTCGAACGTGGTTTTGAAGCCGAAGACGTTGCCCGTATCCTCGTGCGGAATCGCCACCATGAAGTCGCCGTCGCCGGTGACGTCGGGCAAGGGAAAGGCGATGAGCGCGTGCTGGTCCTCGGAGGCATCGTTCTTGAAGGTGTAGACCACCTTGACCTCGGTCGGCGAGATCGAGAGGTCTTCGGCGGCCATTTCGACTTTGTCGGTCGTGACGAATTCGAGGCCGCCGGCCCCGAGCTGCGACATGGTGTCGTTGGCAGTCGCATGACCCGTCGCCAACACGGCGCCGAGGCCCAGAAGACCCACTGCGAGGCGCTGCATGAAAAACCCCCTTCGGCTGAAAAGGACCGGACGCTAGGGAAGCCGAGCTGAACCGCAAATGAAGATCACACCGCAACCGGCGCCTTGATCGCGGCATGGGGTTCGTAGCCGGTGATCTGGAAGTCCTCGTAATCGAAACCGAAGATGTCGTGCCTGTCGGGGTTGAGGGTGAGGCGCGGCAGCGGCCTGGGCTCGCGGGTGAGCTGGAGCTTCGCCTGCTCGAAATGGTTGGTGTAAAGGTGCACGTCACCAAAACTGTGGATGAAGAAGCCGGGCTTGAGCCCCGTCACCTGCGCCATCATTTCGGTGAGCAGTGCGTAGGAGGCGATGTTGAAGGGGACGCCCAGGAAAACGTCGGCCGAGCGCTGGTAAAGCTGGCAGGAGAGCCGGCCTTCCGCCACGTAGAACTGGAACAGGCAGTGGCAGGGTGGCAGCGCCATGTCGTCCACTTCCGCCGGATTCCAGGCGGTCACGATGTGCCGGCGCGAGTTCGGGTTGGTGCGGATCGATCGCATCACATCGGCAATCTGGTCGATGGTGCCGCCTCGGCCGTCCGGCCAGCTCCGCCACTGGCTGCCATAAACCGGGCCGAGATCCCCGTGTTCGTCGGCCCACTCGTCCCAGATGGAGACGCCGTGCTCCCTGAGATAGGCGACGTTGGTGTCCCCCCGCAGGAACCACAGCAGCTCGTAGATGATCGAGCGGAGGTGGAGTTTCTTGGTCGTCAGCAGCGGAAAGCCGCGGCCGAGGTCGAACCGGAGCTGATAGCCGAAGAGCGACCGCGTGCCCGTACCGGTGCGGTCGGAGCGGTCGACGCCTTCGGTCAGCACGGCGTTGAGGAGTTGGAGATACTGGCGCATGGGACCCGCTGATAGCAGAAGCCGGCGACGCGGTCAGCGGGCTCGGCGGGGTTGCTCCCAACTCACCGCGCTCGCCTGATCCCATAGGTCACCGACTCGCCCTCCCCGGTTCGGCTGACCGAGGCGAAGGCCTCGTAGCCATTGCCGGTCGGGCGCCACTCGGACTGGGAGGAAAGGTGCAGCATCACGGCGTTGCCGAGCGCCATGTCGGTGAGCGACTGGAAATCGGGCGCGCTGCCGCCCGGCGAGGCTACCTGCGCCATGGTCTCGACCGCGATCTGCGCGGCCGCCATCTGGGCGAGCGGCGCCGGGCCGGTCCAGGACAGCGAGAACTCGAATTTCTCAAAACTGCCGTCGTCGGCGCAGGTCACGACCCCCTCGGCCCGAGCCCCCTCCCCGCCGTCGGCGAAGCGAAAATTCGCGGCGTTCTCCACCGTCCAGCCGTCGAGCACTTTTGGCACGCCGTTCTTGCCGGCCGCCCCGTTGTAGAAGGCGACGGCCTCCGCGCAGCCCGGCGGTGCAGCCGCGGCAGGCAGGGCGAACAGACTCCACGCAACCCCGGCCGCGAGCAACCAAACGCGCATGTGCTTCCCCTCTCTCGGCGGAACGCTAGGGGATGCCTGAGAAAAAGTCAGTTCACAGCCCGGCGAGCATTTGCGTCCATCCGCCGGCGCGCCTATATACGGCTTGCCGGCAACGGCTATGGCGATAAACGGCTATCGTAATAAACCCATCGGACCCGGGGGCAGTACCCGGCGCCTCCACCAATCTCCTCCGCCCGGCGCGGAGCCAATGGGGGCGAAACAGGATCGACGAGGGCGTAAAGGGTATTGCTTTCGCTCGGCATGATACCGCCGTTATCGGGTCAAACCTATAGTTGCGAATGACAACTATGCTCCGGTCGCTCTCGCCGCGTAAGCGGTGCGAGTCCGGGAATTGAAGCCCTCTCGCTGTAGCAGGTGAGAGGCGGGGTTCGCAGGCACCTGGCAACAGAAGCCTGCACTTCCCTTGCTCCAGACCACCCCGCTTTGCGCTTGAACTTCGCCCTGATCTTGAGGTGAAATGGCGCGATACGGATTCTCTCCCCCGGAAACGCTGTCGATGGCCGAAGATCACATCCGCTACGACATCCTCGCGCAGGATGCGCTGCGCGGCGTCGTGCGCAAGGTTCTGGCCGAAGTCGCCAAGACCGGGCTGCCGGGCGAGCACCATTTCTTCATTTCCTTCGTCACGCGCGCCCCGGGCGTGCGCATGTCGCAGCGCCTGCTGGAGCAGTACGACAAGGAAATGACCATCGTGCTGCAGAACCAGTTCTGGGACCTCAAGGTGGGGGATGTCGCCTTCGAGGTGGGCCTCTCCTTCGATGGCCACCCCGAGACGCTGGTTATCCCGTTTTCGGCCATCAAGGGCTTCTTCGATCCTTCGGTGCAGTTCGGGCTGCAGTTCGATCCCTCAGCAAGCGCGCTGGCTGAAGAACCGGCGATGGCCGCCCCAACCCCCTTGCCAGCCAAGGCGGCGGAAGCGCCACCCCCTCCGGCCGCCGAACCCAAGAACGGCGAAAAGGTCGTGAGCCTCGACAGCTTCCGCAAGAAGCCCTGAGACGAAGGATGCCGGCGACCGGCCGTCCCCCCGCACGCATCTCCCGGCGGTTGCCGGTCCCGCCCCGCTGAATGGAAAAGCGCTCGCTTTCGATCGCCGGGCATCGCACCAGCATCGCCCTCGAGCCTGAATTCTGGGAAGGGCTCGAAGCCATCGCCCGCGCGCGGCAGTTGTCGCTGCCCCTCCTCATCCGCGAGATCGACGAAGAGCGTGAAACCGCGAACCTTTCGTCCGCGATCCGCCTGAGGGTCCTCCGCTGGTACCGCGACCAGGCGACCGACATCCGCTAGGAGCGGCCAGGCCCTACTGAAACGGGATTCCGAGGTCCATTGGCCCGGGACGCTGCTGCGGCGCCGGCCTGCTCGCCGCCGCCGCTTCAGCCGCCTGTTTCGCGGCCGCATCGGCGGCCGCCTTCTTCGCCGCTGCATCGGCCGCCGCCTTCTTCGCGGCTGCGTCCGCCGCCGCCTGCGCCGCCTTGCGCGCCGCTTCCTGGTCGGCGGCGAGCTTTGCGGCCTGCGCATCCTCGCGCGCTTCCTTGCGCGCCGCGGTGCTGGCCTTGGCACGCGCCGCTGCCCGGGCGTCGTCGGCGGCCTTGAGGGCTTCGAGCCGTGCCACTTCGACCTCGAGGGCCTTGACCTTGATGGCCGAAACCATGCTCGCAATGTCGAGCTTCCGAACCGGCGCGGCGAGCGTGCCGGAAAGTTCCGCCGTCACCTTGGCCGTCGTTTCGCTGACGACACCGGCGGCATCGAGCGTGCCCACGGGTGTGAGCGAAAAGCCGCCGCCGAGACCGAGATCGGCGAGGTTGAGGGTTACTCCGCCGAAGAGGCGGGTCCCCTCGGCCGTCGCCCCGAGATTGGGGAGGCGCAAAACGCCGCCCGCCACGGTGAAGCTGCCCTCGAGGCGCGGCAGCCTCAGCGGTCCGGCGTCGAGCGAGCTCGAAACGCGCTGCGTCAGGTCGCCGGGCTCGAGCTTGTCGAGATCGGGGGTTGCGGCAATCGCGGCAAAAACCTTCGGATCGAATTTCTGCACCGTAAGGCCGGTCACCTCAAAGCTGCCGTCGCCGGTCAGGTCCTTGAGCAGCGCCTCGACGCTGTCGCCCTGCCCGTTGAAGCGGCCTGAGGCATTGGCCGTGCCGGAGAGCGTCGCGGCCGCCGCGGGCGGCAACAGGGCGTCGAGCGCGACCCCCTTGAGGGCCGCTTCGCCCTCGATCTGCTTGACCGCCGCGGGGCCGGCGCAGCAGAGGCCGAGATCGGCGGTGACGGTGCCGCCGCCGAGCTGGGCTTCGAATTTGTGGATGCCGATGCCCGTCGCCGTCCACGCCAGGTGGAACCCCGCATCGGTCGCAACCTGCGCGCTGCCGAGCGTGAGCACCGGCGTCTCGACCACGATGTCACCCGTGGTCGAGCGCGGCGCCTCCCCGAGCGAGATCGGGCCATCCGGCCAGTGCTTGCCCTTCGACGTCATCAGCGCCGTCGGGCTCCCGAGCGCCGCGACGAGCCCGCCGATATCGGCGCTGTCGAGCGTGAGATTGCCCGAGAGCGCCGCGCCGTTCTGGCTCGCCGCCAGCGAGAAACGGCCGGAAAAGCCGGTGAGGCGGGAGCTCCCCGAAACATTGTCGAGCGTGAGCGACCGCCCCTGCTCGAAACGGACGTCGGCCTCCCCTTTGACCGGAGGCGCGGCGACCCCGGCGAGCCCGGCTTTATCGACGAGCGCCGACGTGTCGGACAACGCCAACGCGAGGTGCCCCTCGCCCTTCACCGCCGTGAGGTCGCCCGGCTGCACCGTCCCATCGAACGAAATCGAGTCCTCGGCGCCCGTCGCCGAAAACTGGGTCTTCAGCGTGCCGGTTGGGTCACCGTCGATACTGGCGACGAGCTTGACGGGTCCGGTCGGCGGCAGGAGCGC
>DASZTU010000332.1:0-8328 GCA_035547975.1 Devosiaceae bacterium
GGCCGGCTGGATCCCCGGGTCAAGCCCGGGGATGACGGTGGCTGGGGCGCGATTCTGGGCCCCACCTGCACTCCAAATCCCGGTGTCATTCCCGCGCCAGCGGGAATCCATCTTGGCCACGAAAACCGGCCGCTCCGGCACCACCGCTCGCCCGGAATCGCCTCCGCCTGAAGCACTACTCCTCCCACCCCGCGCTCCGTGCTTATGTCCACCCCCACCCCTGACCCCTCCCCGCAAGGGGGAGGGAGAAGGCCGGCGCTGAGGTGGAGGCCTCATGGTTCGAGGCTCGCTGCGCTCGCACCTCACCATGAGGGGGTTGGGGAAGGGACCTCACCTGCGGAAGGGCCTCGGGTTCAGCACAGTGGTCTTCGGAAGGGCTCCCCTCGGAGGCCCCCTCCCTGGGACCTCACCCTGAGCCTGTCGAAGGGCGAAGTCCGGGGACAATCATCCTCCGCCTCGTCATGGCCGGGGTTGATCCGGCCATCCAGCACCCCACTCCATCTGTGCGGGAGGTGAGGCTGGCTGGATCCCCGGGTCAAGCCCGGGGATGACGGTGGCTGGGGCACGAATTTGGGTCCCCCCGCACTCCCCATCCCGGTGTCGCTGGCTTCGCCTGGTCCCCTCCCCCGTGAACGGACGAGGGGACCCGCGGCCGGCGCTGCAGAAACAAAAGGGGCGCATCGGCTGATGCGCCCCAGGCGGGAGGAGGGATTTCTGGCCGGCGCCGCCGGCCGCCGGCGATCAGGCTTTCAGCCGGATCATCTGGTAGGAATAGGGCGGCAGCGACACGGTGAGCCTGCCGTCCCTGACGGCAGCGCCCGAGCCGTCGCGGGGCACGACGTTGGTCTGCGCCTTTTCGGTATTGGTCGCCTCGAGGTCGGCGTGCGTCATGACCTTGTGGTCGATGACCCGGAGCGCCCCAAAGCCCTCGAGCGCAACCTCGACGTCGACCGCCTCCGTGCCGTTGCGGTTGACGGCGAAAAGCGTCACCGCGCCGTCGTCGTTGAGGACACCCGCGATGTCGGCATAGCCGACGTTCTTCGCGGTCGTCGCCTCATAGGTCGGCACCGAGACGTTGAGGTCGAGCGCGGTGCCGCGGCCGAAGCGCGAGCCGAAATAGTAGGGGTAGTAGATCGTCTGGCGCCAGGCGTCTCCCCCCGGCGCCGTCATGATCGGGGCGATGACGTTCACCAGCTGGGCGATGCAGGCGATCTTCACCACGTCGGCGCGACGGATGAAGGTGTTGATGATGAGGCCCACCATCAGCACGTCTTCGAAATTGTAGATGTCCTCGAGCAGCGCCGGGGCGTGCGGCCAGCCGGATTTTCCCTCGAGGATCGCGCGGTCCTGCTGGCGCGAATGATACCAGACGTTCCACTCGTCGAAGGAGATGTAGACGTCCTTCTTCGAGCGGCGCTTGGCCTTGATGAAATCGATGACCCCGGCCACCGTCCCGATATAGTCGTCGAGCTTGTGGCTGAGGGCCAGAAATTCGGCCGTGTTCTTCTCCGGATTGGCGAAGTACATGTGCAGCGACACGTAGTCGATGTGGTCGTAGGTGTGCTCGAGCACCGTCGCTTCCCACTGCGGGTAGGTCGGCATGTTCGAGTGCGAGGAGCCGCACACCACGAGCTCGAGCGAGCTGTCGAAGGCGCGGACGGCCTTGGCCGTCTCGGCGGCGAGCTTGCCGTATTCCTCCGCGTCCTTGTGGCCGACCTGCCAGGGGCCATCCATCTCGTTGCCGAGGCACCAGAGCTTGACGTTCCAGGGTTCTTCCCGGCCGTTCTTGCGCCTGAGGTCGCTCCAGTAGCTGCCGCCCGGATGGTTCACGTACTCGACGAAATTGCGCGCCGCATCGAGCCCGCGCGAGCCGAGGTTGACGGCGAGCATCATGTCGGTGCCCACCGCCTCGCACCAGTCGGCGAATTCGTGGATGCCGACTTGGTTGCTCTCGGACGTGTGCCAGGCGAGGTCGAGCCGCACCGGCCGCTGCTCCTTGGGGCCGATGCCGTCTTCCCAGTTGTAGGCCGAGACGAAATTGCCGCCCGGGTAGCGCACCATCGGCACGTCGAGCTCCTTGACCAGCTCGATGACGTCGCCGCGCATGCCGTTCTCGTCGGCCGTCTTGTGGCCGGGCTCATAGATGCCGGTATAGACGGCGCGGCCCAGATGCTCGAGAAAGGCGCCATAGACGCGGTCGTCGATCCTGGAAATCGTAAAGTCCTTATGCGCGACGACGCGGGCCTTCATGCCTTCCCCCATTTGATCCTGATCTTCTGATCCATATCGCGAAATCGGTTTATAAGAGCAGCGTGGCGTTGCCAAGCCGGATCGACGCGACAAAGCGGAGAAAATTCGCCGGGCGCTGAAAGCGGGCCGGCGAGCGAGGGGCGGATGGTGGAGACGGCGTGAAACGCGGGCTGCGGCCCGCGCGGGGCGCGCCCGCACGGTGTCAGTGCGTCAGCAGCCTGAGGATGATGTCCTGATCATAGTTGCCGAAGCCGCGGCCGAAGATGTTCACGCCGCCGGGGTGCTTGGCGTCCTTCTTCACCCCGATCCGCAGGCGGATCGAGCGGTGCGCCTCGATGTCGAGCGCGGCGAGCTTCACGTCGGAGATGCGCAGGCCGTCGACATAGGTGCCGCGCGAATCGACGCGCCAGGTCTTGAGCATGCCGTACTGGCTGCCCTTGAGCTTCCACCAGTCGGGCGTGTAGACGCCGCGATGGTCGCCGTAATCGCCGGGCGAAGTCCAGGTGCCGATCTCGGTTCCGTTTATCCAGATGGTGATGTCGCTCGGCCAGTCGGTCGAGGTGCCGGGGGCCTCCGAGCTCACCTCGAGGGTCAATTCGATCGCCTGGATCTCGTTCTTGGCGAGCCGGGCATTGTTGGGAAACTGATATTCGATATAGCCCGAGGTGAACCAGATCAGCCCGGCCTTCATGCGATCGGGATCGAGGAAGGTGTCGGGCACGTCGAGGAGGCCGATGATCGACTCGGTCGAGCAGAGCCCGCACGGCGCCGACACGTCGCAGCTGGTGTAGAGGCCGAGGGGCATGGCGACCTCGATCTCGTTCGAGCGCAGCGGCTTGATGTCCTCCTTGAACATCACCAGCACTTCATCGAAGGTCGAGTGGCAGATCTTCTGGTTGCCCTTGCGGGCCTTCTGCGTCTCGGTGCGGATCAGGGAGGCCGTCTCTAGGATCTGGACATTGGAGGAGACGGTCGACTGCGGCAGGTCGAGCTTGGCCGCGATGTCGTTGACGTTGAGCGCCCCCTCCATGTGCAGCAGCTTGAGAATGCGCACGCGCACGGAAGAGGCGAGGCCCTTGAGCACCTCGAGTCCGTCTTCGGGATCGACCACCAGGAAGTTGCGGCTCATCGCTTCGGGGCAGCAGGAAGGGGAAGGGCGAGGCGTCGTCGCCTTTGTGTATCAGAAGTGCTGATTTAATCAACCCGCCCCGGCCTCTCGCGGGGGAGCGACGGGCAAGCCCGCGGCCCGGCCGATTTCGCGCCCTCCCGCGCTCGTGAAATGGCTTCCCGAGCCCTTGGCGCGAAATACAAAAAGGTTTCCCTTTGCCGCGATGCGCGTGCAAAGGTGCGCGCCGATATTGGTAGGCAGCCTGGCGCCAGCGAGTGGACTGGCTCCAGCGAGTGGGAAAGGACAATGCGATGGCGGTTCTGATCGGCGATACGGCGCCTGACTTCGAGGCGGAAACCACCGAAGGCCACATTCACTTCTACGACTACATCGACGGGCACTGGGCGGTGCTGTTTTCGCACCCCAAGAATTTCACGCCGATCTGCACCACCGAGCTCGGCTACACCGCAAAGCTCAAGCCCGAGTTCGAAAAGCGCGACGTGAAGGTGATCGGCCTCAGCGTCGACAAGCTGGAGAACCATTCCGGCTGGGCAGCCGACATCGCCGAGACGCAGGGCGCGGCGCTCAACTTCCCGCTGATCGCCGACACCAATGGCGAGGTGGCGCGCAAGTACGACATGATCCACCCCAATGCCGACAACTCGCTGACCGTGCGCTCGGTGTTCGTCATCGGGCCGGACAAGAAGGTCAAGCTCAAGATCGAATATCCGGCCTCGACCGGGCGCAACTTCGACGAGATCCTGCGCGCCATCGATTCCCTCCAGCTGACGGCAAAATATTCGGTGTCGACGCCGGTCAACTGGAAGAACGGGGAGGATGTGATCATCTCCTCCTCCGTCTCGGACGACGCGGCCAAGGAGAAATTCCCCGGCGGCTGGAAGGCGCCGAAACCCTATATCCGCATCGTGCCGCAGCCGGGCACCTGAGCCCCGCGGTCTTCTTTTTCGTCTCCCTGACGAACATGGGGCGGCCCTTCGGGGTCGCCCATTTTTTCACCCCCGATTTCAGGCCAAATTAACGGGGGCGGACTAGTCTCAGCCGTCCCGCGGGATGGCCGCTCAACGAGCTTTCGACCGCCTGCCACGCGGGGACGCACCCTCCCCGCACGGGCCGGCCCATGACTTTCGCCCTTCCAGACCGCCTGCCCTCCCCCCGTTCCAGCCATCGCATGGGCGGAGCGGGTAGCGTTCCGATGCCCGAACGCGGGGCGAGCGCCAGCCGGGAGGCGTTCGACTGGCCGCTCGTCGTCATCTGCTTTGTGCTTCTCGCCGGGATCGCGGTGCTGCGCGCCTGGCTCACGGCCAAGTCGACCCCCCTCCTCGACGACACCGACGACGCGATGCGGCTCCAGACGGTGCGCGACCTCATCGCCGGGCAGGGATGGTGGGACCACGTGCAGCACCGCCTCAACGCGCCCTTCGGGGCGGAAATCCACTGGTGGCACGCGATCGATGCGGCGATCGCGGGAATCATCCTGGTGCTGCGGCCGTTCGCCGGCACCGGCGCCGAAACCCTGGCGCTCTATCTGTGGCCGCTGCTGCTGCTCTTCCTCCTTCTGGCCCTAAGCGGCCGTCTCGCCTACGCGCTCGGCGGGCGCGAAGCGATGCTGCCCGCCCTCATCCTGCCGCTCGTCTCGCCGGCCGTGCTGACGGAATTTTCGCCCGGCCGGATCGACCACCATTCGATCCAGATCCTGCTGACCCTGCTCATGGCCTGGGCGACGGTTGAAACCATCGCCCGGCCGCGCTTCGCCATCCTCGCCGCTTTGGGCGCCACGCTCTCCTTCGCCGTCGGCATCGAAGGGCTGCCGAGCGTCGCCTCCGCCATCCTCGGCATGGCGCTCATCTGGGTGGCAAAGCCGGAGCGGGCCCAGGCGATGCGGGCCTTCGGCCTCACCTTCGCCCTCGGCGGCATCGCGGTCCTCGTCGACCAGTATCCGCCGGAGCGCTGGTTCGAGCCCGCCTGCGACGAGATTTCGATCGTCTACACCGCCTTCGCGGTCGGGGTCGGCGCCATCCTCGTCGTCTTGTCGTGGCTTCCCCTCGGCGCCGCCAGGCCCTGGCAGCGCCTCGCGCTCGGCGGCGCCCTCGCGGCGGGGCTCGCGCTGCTTCTCGCCAAGACCTTTCCGCTCTGCCTCAAGGGGCCCTATGCCGCGCTCGACCCCTGGCTCGTGCAGAACTGGCTCGACCACATCAGCGAAGCGAAACCCGTGTGGCAGAGTTTTGCCGCCGCCCCGATCTTCACCCTCGGCGTCGCCGCGCCGCCGCTCCTCGGCCTCGCCGTCGTCGCCGCGCGGGTTCTATGGGGCGGGCCGCAAAAGCGCGGCGAATGGCTGCTGCTGGGGCTCTTCCTGCTGTTTGCGGTGGTGGTCATGTGCGCCCAGATCCGTGGCGCGCGCCTCGCAATGCCGCTCGCCCTGCCGGCGGCGGGATGGCTCGTCGCCATGGCCCGGCGGCGCTATCTCATGGGGCGGCGGCTCTCGGGCGCACTCGGGATGGTCGCGAGCTGGCTCGGGTTTGCCGGCTTCGTGCTCGGCCTCATCGCAACGGTCGCGACGCTCCCCTTCGACAAGGCCGAAGCCGCGGCGCCGGCCAATGCCGCGGGCAACTCTGATTCCTGCCTCATGCCCGAGGCGTTCCGGACGCTCGCGGCCCTGCCGCCGGCGCGCGTCATGACGCCGGTCGACCTCGGCTCGCACGTTCTCGTCCATACGCCGCATGCGGTCGTCGCCGCGCCCTATCACCGCGACCAGGCCGGCGTCCGTGACGCCTACCGCTTCTTCAACGATCCCCTCCCCGAGGCGCACCGAATGCTGCTCGACCGCGGCGTAACGCTGGTCGCGATCTGTCCGGCGATGCCGGAGGTGCGGGGGCTGCCGAGCGCGACGCCGGATTCGTTTGCCCGGCTCTATGCCGAGGGCAGGCTGCCGGATTGGCTCGTGCCGGTCAGCCCGGCCGGTGACGTCCTGAAAGTGTTTCGCGTGCTGCCGTGAGCGGCTCGAGCCCGAGTTCGGACCGCACGCGGCGCGTGAGCTTTCCCGCGATGATCCGGTGCGCCTCGGTAATGTAGGCGACAAGCTCCGCGTCGCTCAGTTCCGCGCCCTCGGCCACCGCGACCCATTTGGCCCGGGCGAGATAGGGCGCCGGCCGGACACCGGCGAGCCCGGGCAACATTTCGAAAGCGAGATCGGAGCATTTGAACGAAAGGGCGGCGGGATCGTCCCCGACCCCGCCGCCGAACATCGCGAAAATCTTGCCGCCGACCTTGGCGACCGAGGCATCGCCCCACTGGCGCACCAGCGTGACCGCAGGCAGCGTCCGCACGAAGGCCTCGAAGGCGTCGCGCGAAAAGAGATCCGGCACGGGGGCCCCGGTGCGGCGCGCCTTCGCCAATCTCAGGCCGTCGCGCCGGCCGATGCCGGAGCCTTGGCCCAGTTGATCGGGCAGGAAACGCCCGTGCCCTGCAGCCCGCAATAGCCGTTGGGGTTCTTGGCGAGGTACTGCTGGTGATAGGTCTCGGCGTAGTAGAAGGGGCCGGCCGGCTTGATCTCGGTGGTGATCTGCCCCATGCCGCGCCCGCTCAGGGCCTCCTGGTACATCTTGCGGCTCGCCTCGACCACGGCCGCCTGCTCGGGCGTCGTGGTATAGATGGTCGAGCGATACTGCGTGCCGAAATCGTTGCCCTGCCGCATGCCCTGGGTCGGGTCGTGCTCTTCCCAGAAGGTCTTGAGCAGCGTCTCGAGCGGGATTCGGCTCGGATCGTAGACGACCTTCACCACCTCGGCATGGCCGGTCCGGCCGGTGCAGACCTCCTCATAGGTCGGGTTGGGCGTCGGGCCACCCTGATAGCCCACCGCCGTCACGATGACGCCCGGAAGCTGCCAGAAGAGGCGCTCGGCGCCCCAGAAGCAGCCGAGCCCGAAATAGATCGTCTCGCTGCCCTCGGGATAGGGTCCCTTGAGCGGCTGGTGGTTGACAAAATGGGTCGCCGCGACCGGCATTTCGGTGCTCCGCCCGGGAAGCGCCTCGGCGGCGCTGGGGAGGGTGGCGGGCTTGGAACGAAACAGCATCAAAAACCTCCACTGGGTTGGCGCAGCGTCTCAGAACTGGTCCTGCTTGACGAAGCGGCGGGTCTGCCGCGGCCGGCCGGCGACGACGAGCAATAGCCCCGGCACGCCGAGCACGGCAAAGCCCGGGAGCCCGAGGATCGCCGTGAGCAGCGGCTCGAGCACGACGCCGAAGAAGCGCGTGTCGATGAACGTCCGCACTGCCGCAAGGCTATCCGCGTTGAGCCCCGTCCAGGTGTCGTTGAGGCTGGTGGTGACCAGGGCGTTCGCCCCGAGCGACTTGATGCCGTCAACGATCAACAGGATCACCGCCATGCCGATGAGCCAGGTACCGAGAATGCGCAAGGTGAGCCGCATGCCGCCTTCCGGTTCGCCGCGATCGGCTGCGGCGGTTCGAGGGCTAAAACCGGCGCCCCTTGTGGCATGCTGCACGATATTTGCAAAGATAGGCGGCGGTTCCCACCGATCAAGCGATCTGACGCAGGCGTGATCGGGCCGTGCGGGCGGGACGGGTGGTGCGTCGATGGCTTTCCGGGCTGACGCGGGGCTCGTCAGCGCTTCGCCCTTGCGGCGGGCGCGCCCATCGCTATATTGCGCGCGCTCCGGGCCGGGCATTGCCCGCCGCGAGCCGCCGCCCCGGGGCGGCGCGACCGCGCTGGCCGGCCTTGCGCCGACCCGCGCCCCGCCGGTCCCGCATGGCGCGGGATGCCGGTCAGCGGAGAGATGGCCGAGTGGTCGAAGGCGCACGCCTGGAAAGTGTGTAGGCGGGTAACCGTCTCAAGGGTTCGAATCCCTTTCTCTCCGCCAGTTCTACTCTGCTGGTGCTTTCAATGACTTAGGCTCCCGGAGAATCTTCGGGTTTGTGCACGTGCTCAATGCACGT
>DASZTU010000333.1:0-7226 GCA_035547975.1 Devosiaceae bacterium
GCCCCTCGACGCGGGGTTTCAGCTTTTCGATCAGCGTGTCGGCCGTCCGCTCGCCGACCGGCACCGCCACCGAAATGGCCATGCAGCGCTCGCCCGCCGAGCCGAACCCGGCCCCCATCAGCGCGTCCGCCGCCTGGTCCATGTCGGCGTCGGGCATGATGATCATGTGGTTCTTGGCGCCGCCCAGCGCCTGGATGCGCTTGCCCGACTGCGTGCCGCGCCTATAGACGTACTCGGCGATCTTGGTCGAGCCGACGAAAGACACGGCCTTGATGTCGGGGTGGTCGAGGATGGCGTCGACCGCTTCCTTGTCGCCGTGCACGACGTTGAGGATGCCCTCGGGGAGCCCCGCCTCCATCAGCAGGTTCCAGCACAGCATCGAGGCCGAGGGGTCGCGCTCGGACGGCTTGAGCACGAAGGCGTTCCCGCAGGCGATGGCCGTGGGGTACATCCACATCGGCACCATGGCGGGGAAGTTGAAGGGCGTAATGCCGGCGACGACGCCAAGCGGCTGGCGATCGGAATAGGTGTCGATCGAGGGGCCGACATTGCGCGAGAACTCGCCCTTGAGGAGCTGGGGGATGCCGCAGGCGTATTCGACGCAGTCGATGCCGCGGGCCAGTTCGCCGAGGGCATCGGAATGCACCTTGCCGTGCTCGGCGCTGATGGCGCGCGCGATCTCGTCGGCGTGCTTCTCGAGCAATTCCTTGAACTTGAACATGACGCGGGCGCGCTTCATCGGCCCCATGTCGCCCCAGGCGGGCTGCGCCTTCTTGGCGGACGCCACCGCGGCGTTGACCTCCTCGACGGTCGACAGCGGGAGCTCCGCCGTCTGCTCGCCCGTCGCCGGGTTGTAGACCGGCTGCCGACGCGGCGAGCCCGAAACATAGCGCTTGCCGGCGACGGCGTTCTCAATGGTCAGCATGGGCGACTTCCCTCTCGCAGGAACGGAATGTTCATTCTATCCCACGCGATATAGAACAGATGTTCCATCCTACTCAAGCGCGTTGAGAACGGTGCGCAGGGTGCCGACGATCTGGTCGATGTGGCTTTTCTCGACGATCAGCGGCGGCGACAGCGCGATGATGTCGCCGGTGGTGCGGATCAGCACGCCCGCCTCGAAGGCCTTGAGGAAGGCGGAGAAGGCGCGCTTGGTCGGCTGCCCGGCGATCGGCTCGAGTTCGATCGCCCCGACGAGGCCGATATTGCGGATGTCGATGACGTGCGGCAGCCCCTTGAGCGAGTGCAGCGCGTCGGCGAAGTAGGGGCCGAGTTCGGTCCCGCGGGTCAGCAGCCCCTCTTCCTTGTAGGTCTCGAGGGTCGCAATACCGGCGGCCGCAGCCATCGGATTGCCGGAATAGGTATAGCCGTGGAAGAACTCGATGACGTGCTCGGGCCCGGTCATGAAGGCGTCGTGGATCTCGCTCGAGACCAGCACCGCGCCCATCGGGATCACGCCGTTGGTCAGGCCCTTGGCGGTCACCATGATGTCGGGCGTGATGCCGAAATAATCGGCGGCGAAGGGCGTGCCGAGCCGGCCGTAACCGGTGATCACCTCGTCGAAAATCAGCAGGATGCCGTGCCTGCGCGTGATGTCGCGCAGCTTCTGCAGGTACCCCTTGGGGGGAATGAGCACCCCGGTCGATCCGGCCACCGGCTCTACGATCACCGCGGCGATGGTCGAGGCATCGTGAAGGGTAATGATCCGCTCGAGCTCATCGGCGAGCTCGGCGCCGTGCTCGGGCTCGCCACGAGTGAAGGCGTTCCGCTTGAGGTCATGGGTGTGCGGCAGGTGGTCGACGCCGGTGAGCAGGGTCCCGAACATCTTGCGGTTGGAGACGATGCCGCCGACCGATATGCCGCCGAAATTGACGCCGTGATAGCCGCGCTCGCGGCCGATCAGGCGGAACCGGCTGCCCTGCCCCTTCACGCGCTGGTAGGCGAGCGCGACCTTGAGCGCCGTCTCGACCGATTCCGAGCCGGAGTTGGTGTAGAGCACGTGGTTGAGCCCCTCGGGGGCGATCTCGACCAGCCGATTGGCGAGCTCGAATGCCTTGGGATGGCCCATCTGGAAAGCGGGGGCATAGTCCAGCTCGGCCGCCTGCTCCTGGATCGCCTCGACGATCTTCGGCCGGCAGTGGCCGGCATTGACGCACCAGAGCCCGGCGGTGCCGTCGAGCACCTGCCGCCCGTCCGTGGTCCAATAGTGCATGTCCTTGGCGCGCGCGAACAGGCGCGGCGCCTTCTTGAACTGGCGGTTGGCGGTGAACGGCATCCAGAACGCGTTGAGATCGTTGGGCGCGACATTCAGGCGGTTGGACACCGAGGACTCCCTTGAGGCGTTCGTTGTTTCGGCGCCGACGGCGGGTTGGCTCTTGACGCGCCGCCGTGCTACCGAGATTTTTGACCAATTGGAAAAACGTTAGCACTCCCGCGCCGCCAAGCAAGGCAAAAACGCTGTCGCCGGCCCGCCGCTTCGTGCGTTTGCGTGCTCCGCTCCGGCGTTTGGGGAGCACGGGCGATGACGAAGAGGGCCGGCGAGCGATGGACGAAAAGGCACCGACCCGGCCCCGCACCCGCATCCAGCGGGAGAAGCAGGATCGGATCCTCGAGGCGGCGCTCGACATCTTTTCGACGCACGGCTTCCGCGGCGCGACGATCGACCAGATCGCCGAGGCGGCGGGCATGTCGAAGCCCAACCTGCTCTACTATTTTCCGCGCAAGGAAGAGATCCACAAGCGGCTGATCGCGCGCCTGCTCGACATGTGGCTCGCCCCCTTGCGCGAGATGGACCCCTCAGGCGACCCGATCCCGGAAATCCGCTCCTACATCAGGCGCAAGCTCGAGATGGCAAGGGATTTTCCGCGCGAGAGCCGGCTCTTCGCCAACGAAATGCTGCAGGGCGCGCCGCGCACCATCGATATGCTCGAGGGCGACCTCAAGCGGCTCGTCGACGAGAAGGCCGCGGTGATCCGCGGCTGGGTGGCCGAAGGCAAGCTCAGCCGGGTCGACCCCTACCACCTCATCTTTTCGATCTGGGCCACGACGCAGCACTATGCCGATTTCGACGTGCAGGTGCGGGCCGTGCTCGGCCCGGACCGCAACGGGGAGGGGCGGTTCGACGACGCGGCGCGCTACCTTGAGCAGTTGTTCATGCACGGCCTCGTGCCGCGAGGCTGAGCGCGAGGCGGCAGCTAGACCGCAACCGCCATCGGCGCATCGATCGGGTGCTGCGAACGGAAGCCGACGGCGAGCCGGTTCCAGACGTTGATGAGGCCGATCGCGACGGTGATCTTGGTTATCTCCTCGTCCGAAAAGTGGGCGCGCATGGCTTCGAAGTCCGCGTCCGGCGCGCGCGTATCGGCCAACAGGGTCAGGGCCTCGGTCCAGCCGAGCACCGCGCGCTCGGCGGGTGTGTAAAGCGGCGACTCGCGCCAGGTGACGACGAGGTTGATCCACTGCTCGCTCGCGCCGTGCGCCCGTGCTTCCCTCGAGTGCTTGTCGACGCAGTAGGCGCAGCCATTGATCTGACTCGCCCTGAGCTTGATCAGGTCGATGAGCAGCGGCGGCAGCCCCGACTGCCGGACCACGTAATCGTCGAGCGCCACAACGGCGCGATAGGCCTCTGGCGCGGCCTTGGCGTAGTTCAAACGGGGATGCATGGAGGTTCCTTTCTAGTCACAATTCGGCGGCAACGCGCCGCCGCTCCCGCTGCGCCAGAAAGGCGCAGCGGCGGGCCGCCACCCGGCCGGACTGGTCGTGCCGGTCGACGTCGGCGGCAAGGTCGGCGACCGAAACCCGCGCCAGTTCGGCCCTGTAGGCCTGCTCGGCCCGCAGCATGACGGCGTTGATCTCGCAGGGCGCCGAGGGCGGGCCCAGGGGATTGGGACCGCGCTGGCGGATTTCGGCGCACCGAAAGGCGGGTTGGGGGCCCTCGACGGCGAGAACGATGTCGAGGACGCTGATCCGCTCGGCGGGGCGTGCCAGCCGATAGCCGCCCGCCGGGCCCGGAATGGAGAGCAGGATGCCCGCGCCGGACAGCGCCTGGAGGTGTTTCAGCAGATAGCTCGCCGACACGCCGTGATACTCGGCCAGCGCCGCCGCGGGCAGCGCCCCGTCGGGCGCAAGGCTGTGCAGCATCAGCACCGAATGGATGGCCTGCTCCACGCCGTCGCTAAGCTTCATGTCCGGAATCCTTTCCGGACAATTCTTATCCCGGATAATTCTTATCCGCAATAGGTCGACGCCCGTTCGCCGGTGGGGCGGCGGGGCAAACGTCAGAGGATGGGGCGCCTACCCGCGCGTGGCGGCCTCGTCGACATAGGCGACGCCCATTTCGCGCAGCGCCCGCCAGACGACGCGGCAGGCGTGCGGCCGGTGGCCGGGGATCAGCAGGTCGAAGGTGTTGGGGATGCCGACGACCGAGGCGACTTCGAGCTTGGCGCCGGTTTCGGACACGTTGCGGATGATGCAGCCGCGCGCTTCCCGGCCGCCCGAAAAGACGATCTCGGCTTCGATATGGGTATTGCGGCGGGGAGAAATCCGTCGGTCGAAGCGGAGGTTCATGCAGCAGGCGGGTCTTTGGCGTTGGAACTGCCGCTACCCCTAACCCAGCAAGGTTCAGCAAAGGCTAAGGCGATCGGCACAAGTTTCCCAAATCGCCGGCGGCCCCCTTCCGCCTCATGGCGCCGGCCTAATCGGCGGCATCGAGCTCGGGGTAGTGGCGGAAGATGCCATAGGTGTTGAACGGCACCCGGCGCTTGCTCGTGAGGTAGGCCTTGAGGCGCGGCCGGCGCGCCACGGCGTCACGGAGCGCGATGGTCTTCGGGTAGTCGGGCGCGAGCGACCGCATGCGGCGCGGGAAGGCGTAGGTGAGGCCCTCGACCAGCTGAAACAGCGACAGGTCGGCATAGCTCGTCTCGGCGCCGACGAGATGGCCGTCGCCCGCGGGGTTGCGGCTGAGAATGGTTTCGAACCAGTCGAGGAATTTCGGCATCCGGTCGGCGCGGAATTCGGCCGCCCGGCGCTTCGACTCGGGTTTTTGCTCGTCATAGTAGCGGCCGGCGCCGATCGGGTGGTGCGCATCGTGCGCCTCGACCACGGCGTCGGCGATCGTCAGCTGGATCTGATGCGCCCAGAGGCGCAGCCGCTCATCGGCCGGCACGAGCCCGAGCTTTGGCCCGAGATACATGAGGATGGCCGAGGTCTGCCCCACCAGCACCTCGCCGTCACGCAGGAAGGGCGGCGCGAAGGACGGCGTCGTCGTCCTGGGATCCTCGAGGAGCCGGTCCATCGCGCCGTCGCCCTCCTGGCGGGCGACATCGATGTAGTCGGCGCCGGCATCCTCGAGCGCAAGGCGCACGAACTCGCCCCGTCCCTGAATGCCTGTCCAGTAGTAGAGTTCGTAGGCCATGCCGGAAACTCCCCTCATCCCGCGCCATGTTTCTTGATCGGAATCATGGCGGACCGCCGTTTCGGCTAGAGGGACAGCCCGATCACCATCAGGCAATAGCCGCAGAGCGCGATGTTGACGAGCGTCAGGTAGAAGTGCGGCAGCCGCGCCTCGCCCTTGAAGAGCAGGAAATTGTGGAAGAGCTCGGTCGCGCCGACGAGAAACAGGATGATCAGCGCCGCCCCGTAGGCGGGGAAGATGTTGAGCGTGATCGACACGCCCCCGGCGAGCTGGCTGGCAAAGCCGAGCGCCGTGACCGGGGCGGGCAGCTTCCAGCCATAGTTGGTCTCCGGGGTCGCGCGGCCGGGCTCGTTGAAGTGGAGGAAATTTCGGATGCCGGCGATGACGAAGAAGAGGCCGAGGATCACCCGCCCGATGATGATGAGCGCGGCAGCAAGCGTCATGAATTTCTCCCCAAACCGGCGCGCCGTCCTACCTGATCCACGTCGGCCAGGAAAGGCCGTTCGGGGCGCGACGGCGGGCCCGCAAGTGCGTCCCTTGCGATCGAGCAAACAGAGTGCGACATGGCGCGGGATCGCCGCAAGTGGGTCAGATTTGCTGCCCGAAGCACTAGGCGCGACAAGTGCCGCGGGCTTAGGTTAGCGCCGCTTTCCCACAGCGCGAGACAACACCCATGGCCTTCGAAGCCAGCCCGGCCCGCTACGACAACGCCGTGTTCCGGCGGACCGGACGGAGCGGGCTCAAACTCCCCGCCCTCTCCCTCGGCCTCTGGCACAATTTCGGCGATGCCACGCCACTCGACCGGCAACGGGCGATGCTGCGGACCGCCTTCGACCTCGGCATCACGCACTTCGATCTCGCGAACAATTACGGCCCGCCCTATGGCAGCGCCGAAACCAATTTCGGCCGGCTGTTCCGCGAGGACTTCCGGCCCTATCGAGACGAGCTGATCATCTCGACCAAGGCCGGCTGGGACATGTGGCCGGGGCCCTATGGGCAGGGCGGCGGCTCGCGCAAATACATGCTCGCGAGCCTCGACCAGAGCCTCAGGCGCATGGGGCTCGACTACGTCGACATCTTCTATTCGCACCGCTTCGACGTCCACACGCCGCTCGAGGAGACGGCGGGCGCCCTCGCCACGGCCGTGCAGCAGGGCAAGGCGCTCTATGTCGGCATCTCCTCCTATTCGGCGGGAAAGACGCGCGAAATGGCAAGGCTGCTGGCCGAGTGGAAGGTGCCGCTCCTCATCCACCAGCCCTCCTACAACATGTTCAACCGCTGGATCGAAGGCGGGCTGATCGATGCCTGCGCCGAGGTCGGCGCCGGCATCATCGTCTTCACCGCCCTGGCGCAGGGCCTCCTCACCGACCGCTATCTCGGCGGCATCCCGGCGGACGCGCGAATCAACCAGCCAGGCGGGGACTCGCTGCAGCGGTCGCACCTCAGCGCCGCCAATCTCGAACGGGCGCGGGCGCTCAACGCCATTGCCGGGCGGCGCGGCCAGAGCCTCGCGCAGATGGCGCTCGCCTGGGCGCTGCGCGACCCGCGGGTCACCTCGGCGGTAATCGGGGCGAGCTCGCCCGAGCAGATCACCGAAAACATCGGCGCGCTTCGGAACATGACGTTTTCCGCGGATGAACTGACGGAGATCGACCGTTACGCCGTCGAGGGCGGCGTCAATCTTTGGGAAAAGCCGGCGACCGACCAGGATATCTGAGCGTTTCCCCAATAAGGGCCGGCCTCCGGGCCGGCTGACCAGCACACTGAAGGCATCTCACGGTTATGATTGAACTGCATTTTTGGCCGACCCCCA
>DASZTU010000334.1:0-5260 GCA_035547975.1 Devosiaceae bacterium
CGGGGCCAAACCGCTCGCGTCACTGCGCCGGTGCCGCGGGCATCCCGATGCCGCCGCCGCGCGCGCGGTTGAGCGAGCGCAGCAGCACGCCGAAGACGATCAGCAGCAGGCCGCCGCCGAGGATCGAGAGGGGCGAGGCCCCTAGGCGCTCGAACCACTGCGTATAAAAGTGGAGGGCAAAGAACACGGCCACGATGTTGACCACCCAGCGGCGGTTTTCCCACACCGCCCAGGCGCCGACCGCGAGCAGCACCACCGCCCAGCCGATGATGAAGACCGTGTCCGGCCAATGGACGTCATCGTCGCCGAAGAGGGAGCCGACGAGGAAGGCGAGGTTGATGATGAGGATGGCCGTGCGGGCCGCGATGATGGCGAGCCGCTCGTAGACGGGCGGCAGGCGGAGCGAAGCGAGGTAGAGCGCAAGCGTGAGGACCGAGAGCGCCCCGATGGTGAGCGCGGGGTGCGGCACCCAGAGCGCGTAAAGAGCATGGAAGTAAGCGGTGCCCGCGCCCAGAGCCGCGACCAGCATCAGCACCGCCAGGGCCGCGAGCAGCCCGGAGCGGGCGAGGACCGCGGCGCCCGCGAGGCCCACCGTCAGCCCCACATGCACCCAGACGATGTCGGGGAACTGGACGATCAATCCGCCAGCGACCCCCAGTGCACCGACGACGAGGCAGATCTGGGCGTAAACGTCCCAGCGCTCCGCCCCGGCCAGCCTGAGGCTCAGTCCGAGCCCGAACAGCAGCGCCCCGATGACCACCACCGTGACGGCGCTGGGCAGGAGCGCCGCGGCCCCGAGCGCCACGGCCACCGTGCCGAAGCCGAGGAGAATGTTCGACGCCAGGGCGCCCGTGTCGGCGGCGGCGAGGCCCTTGAGCCGTTCGGCCTCCGCGGGCGTCAGCTGCCCGCGCGCCACCAGGTCCGTGAGATCGAGGGTGACCTTCATGCCCGCCTCCCCAGGCTCCCCGCCGGGAGACGATAGCCGATCGGCCGGGCAAAGGCGATGGCGCGGCGGACACGCCTCCTACGCGATTTCACGCAGCCGCGCCGCAGGTCCCGGTTAACCGCGACTCGCCCCTCCTCCTAACTGTCCGCACGGGCCGGGCTGGCCCGTCTTTTCGACACAGGGAGGGAACATGCTCGAAGACGCAATCATCCGCCTTGTCTCGGCCCTGATGGCGCTCGTGCTGGCGGCGACCGCCGCCGGATTGCTGATGGGCTGGCTCTAGCGCGGGGATGACTGGCACTCGCCTACCGCGCGCCACCGCAGCGGCGTTGACGAGAAGGGGCCGATCCGTCTAGAGCATCTGCCGTTCCGAGGGGCGGAATGGGGTCTTGCGTCCCGTTCCATCCAGACCTCCCGGGCAGCGCAGCGTGCCCGCCTCGCTCGAGGCGGTCGAGAGCGGCCCGGCATCCGGGCGGGTATAGCTCAGTGGTAGAGCAGCAGCCTTCCAAGCTGAATATGCGGGTTCGATTCCCGCTACCCGCTCCAAAATACTCTCCCGTCCTCAGGGACTTGCCTGCCGGCATTTCCGTTCCCACCTGAGCAATGCAGAGAACTCCGGCGAAGATCGCCCGACGGCAACAGGCTCTTGCGCCGCGCCGGCTTTGCCACTAGAGGTTGCCGGCGCCTCAAGGGGTATAGCTCAGTTGGTAGAGCATCGGTCTCCAAAACCGAGGGTCGCGGGTTCAAGTCCTGCTGCCCCTGCCAGGCCGCTCACACACACACACACAAATCACACACATCGCAGCCAACCGTGGTGAGAACCTGACGGCCAGCAGCGATCCGTGGTGAGAGCCTGACGGCCATCGGCCGGCCGTGCCCCGCTTGCCGCCGGCGCGGGGTTCGGCGATGCTCGGGCGTTTCGAGGAGATATCGATGCCCGACTTCAGCGCCCTCCTGCCCCTCTTCGCCATCCTCGGGGCGCTGCTCGTCGGCGCCATCAGCCCGGGTCCGAGCTTCGTCTACATCGTGCGGACGTCCGTCGCCCTGTCGCGCCGCGACGGCCTCGCCGGCGCGCTCGGCATGGGGTGCGGCGCCTTCATCTACGGCGCGCTCGCGCTGGCGGGACTCAGGACGCTGATGACCGAGGCCGGCTGGCTCTATCTCATCCTCAGGATCGCCGGCGGGCTCTATCTCGTCTACCTCGCCTTCAGGATCTTTTCCGGCGCGGCCGCCCCGGTCGACGTCGGGCTCGCGGCCGGGAGGAGCCGAAGCGCCGCGCGCTCGTTCTGGCGGGGGCTTGCGACGCAACTCTCCAATCCCAAGATCGTCGCGGTCTTCGGCGCGGTGTTCGCGGCGCTGTTGCCCGCCAATCCGCCCTTGTGGCTCGATCTCGCGGTGCCGCCGCTGATCTTCGTGCAGGAGACGACCTGGTATTCGATCGTTGCGCTCGCCTTCTCCTCGAGCGGCCCGCGCGCCGTCTATCTCAGGGCAAAACTCTGGATCGACCGGGCAGCCGGGCTGGTGATCGGCGCGCTGGGGCTGAGGCTCATCGCGGAGGCGGCGTAGCCGGCCATGCGTCTTCTCGGCATTCTCCTCGCGCTCGCCGCCTGCCTTGCCCTTTCGCCGCCGGCGGGTGCCGCCGAACCCACGCAGCCGGTGCTGGCCGGCGATCTCGATATCCACGACCCGACGATGATCGTGGTCGACGGCACCTATGTCGCCTACTACACCGGGCAGGAGGGCGGCCTCTATCGCGGCGCCATCCGCGCGAAAACGTCGCCGGACGGCGTGAACTGGAAAAATGCCGGCGCGATCGGCAAGGGCATCCCAGCCTGGGTGCAACCGGCGCTCGGCGTCAAGCCGCCGAACATCTGGGCCCCCAGCGTGTCCAGGCACGGCGACACCTACTACCTCTACTATGCCGTTTCGATTTTTGGGATGAACACCAGCGCGATCGGCCTCATGACCAACGCGCATCTCGACCCCGCCCATCCAGGCGAGGGCTGGGTGGACCAGGGCCTCGTGCTCAAGACCGGGATCGGCGATCGCTTCAACGCCATCGATCCGTTCCGGATCGACACGCCCGATGGCCGCGCCTGGCTCTCCTTCGGCTCCTACTGGGACGGCATCAAGCTCGCCGAGCTCGATCCGCTTTCCGGCAAGCTTTTGCGGGCCGGCGAGCCCTACGCTTCCCTCGCGACACGATTCGGCGGGGCCATCGAGGCCTCCGCGATCCTCGCGCATGGCGGGAAATACTACCTCTTCGTCTCCTACGACCGCTGCTGCTCGGGGCTGACGAGCACCTACCGCATCATGGTGGGGCGGTCGGACGCCGTTGCGGGTCCCTATGTCGACGACAAGGGACGCCCGATGATGAAGGGCTACGCCCGCCAGGTGCAGCGCACCAGCGGCCGCTTCATCGGTCCGGGAGGGCAGGAGCCGTTCACCGGTCCCGACGGCGCCGAGATGCTGGTCTACCACTATTACGACGGCGACGACCTCGGCAAAGCCAAGCTCGAAATCGCGCCCATCCGCTGGACGGCCGACGGCTGGCCCACACTCGATCCCCTGCCCTGAGGCACGGGCGGCGGGCCGCTGGCGAGCACGCCGGCACCGACAGGGCGCACGCCGGCTTTGCAGGCTATGCGCCCGATCCGCGTGGGAAACCGGTGATCTTTCGGGGAAACTGGTGGAGGGGGCTGGATTCGAACCAGCGTACGCTAAGCGAGCAGATTTACAGTCTGCCGGATTTAACCACTCTCCCACCCCTCCACTGCTCAGCCGGCCTGTCGCGTAAGGGCGGCAGGACGCGGGGTTCGCGAGCCCAGCGGGCGACGCATCCGACCGGTGGTCGAAGCGACGGCGCGCTCGGGAGGGGCGCGCCGTGGGCGGGTTATGGTTGGCACGGCCTTGTGTGTCAACAGCAAAAAAAGCGGGGGCGTCGGCGCGGCGGCCGCCCGTGAGCGGGGACGATTCGGCCGGCGCCCGCCCTTGCTGGCGCGATGCGAAGGCGATACGCCCATGTCATGAGCCGCAACCGCTTTCCCCCCAAACCGAAATACGATGTCGACAGCGGCCCGGTCTATCTCTACGGCCTCCACACCGTGCGGGCGGCGCTCGACAATCCGCACCGGGTCAAGCGAAGCCTTCTCGCCACGCCCAATGCGCTCGCGCGCCTGCGCGAATCCGGGGACATCGGCCGCGTGCCGGTCACCGAGACGACGCCCAGGGAGCTCGACCGGCGGCTCGGGGCCGACGCGGTGCACCAGGGGGTGGCGCTCGAGGTCGACCCGGTCGGCCGGTTCGGGCTCGACGATCTCCTCCACCCCCGCCTCGTCGTCGTCCTCGACCAGGTGACCGACCCCCACAATGTAGGGGCGATTTTGCGCACCGCCTGCGCGTTCGGGGCCGACGCGCTCCTCACGACGGCGCGCTACGCGCCGCGCGAAACGGGGGTCATGGCCAAGGCCGCCTCGGGGGCGCTCGATCTCATGCCGCTGATCGAGGTGCGCAATCTCGGCGAGGCGCTCGAAACGCTCAAAAAGCGCGGCCTCGTCATCCTGGGCTTCGATTCGGCGGCGGACACCCCGTTGCGGCCGCTGCCGCCCGATCGGCCGGTTGCGATCGTGCTCGGGGCCGAGGGCAAGGGGCTGAGGCAGAAGACGCGCGGGCTCTGCGACGAGATGGTTCGCCTCGATACGCCCGGCCCGATCAAGTCGCTGAACGTCTCCAACGCCGCGGCCATCGCCCTTTTTGCCGCGACCGCGCTCGCCGCGGGTCAGCCGAGCGCGTAGTCGAAGCTGTAGAAGTGCCGGCCATCGGTGATCTCGATCGCCATCTGCCCGCTCAGGCCCGCGAGGTCGCCCGTGCCCGATCCCGGCGCGACCGTGACCGCCAGCCGCTGCCCTTCGGCCGGCATCATGGTGCCGTTGTGGTAGAGGATGAACGTCCCCCGGCGACCCTCCAGCGCACCTTCCACTTTTTCGATCGCGACATAGACGCCCCAGCCTCCCTCGCCGCCGACCGCCAGCATCTGCCCACGGCTCACCGCCTCGAGCGGGCCATGAAACTGCTTATCGAGCAGCAGGCGCGAGACGGCGGCAAAGCCCGGGTCGGGCTCGGGCGCCTGCGGCAGCGTCTTGACGTCGAACTCACCCTTGATCGTTGGCATATCGTCCCTCCGAGGCGGGAACAAAACACCAACGACGCCAGGCGTCAAGCGACGCGGGTTTGGATGCCCGGCCTATTTGGGCGGGTCCTTGACCAGGGCGAGGTACTCATCGGCCGAAAGATAGCCGCTCTTGTCCGCATCCT
>DASZTU010000335.1:0-1827 GCA_035547975.1 Devosiaceae bacterium
CCCTCCCCGCAAGGGGGAGGGAGACGGCGGACGCTGGGGATGGGGCTCATGGTTTGACAGGCTCACCATGAGGGCGGGAGGGCGGCCCGCGCCGCGACCGGGCTATGCCGCGGCCGGGCGATTTACTCGTCGGCGTCGCCGCCTTCATCCGGGCCTGCGAGCAGCGCCTCGCTGAGCAGGCCGGAACTCTCGCGCACGCTCTTTTCGATGATGCCGGCGATCTCCGGATTGTCCTTGAGGAACTGCCGGGCATTTTCGCGGCCCTGGCCCAGCCGCTGGCTGTCGTAGGAGAACCAGGCGCCGGATTTTTCGACCACGCCGCTCTTGACGCCGAGATCGAGCAACTCGCCGGTCTTCGAAATGCCTTCGCCGTACATGATGTCGAACTCGACCTGCCGGAACGGCGGGGCGAGCTTGTTCTTGACCACCTTGACCCGGGTCTGGTTGCCGATGACCTCGTCGCGCTCCTTGATGGCGCCGATGCGGCGGATGTCGAGCCGCACCGACGAATAGAATTTCAGCGCGTTGCCGCCGGTCGTGGTTTCGGGCGACCCATACATCACGCCGATCTTCATGCGGATCTGGTTGATGAAGATCACCATCGCCTTCGATTTCGAAATGGAGGCGGTGAGCTTGCGCATCGCCTGGCTCATCAGCCGCGCCTGAAGGCCCGGCAGGGACTCACCCATTTCGCCCTCGAGCTCGGCCTTGGGGGTGAGGGCGGCGACCGAATCGACCACCAGCACGTCGATGGCGCCCGAGCGTACCAGGGTATCGGCGATCTCGAGCGCCTGCTCGCCGGTGTCGGGCTGCGAGATCAGCAGGTCGTCGACGTGGACGCCGAGCTTGCGCGCATAGATCGGGTCGAGCGCGTGCTCGGCGTCGATGAAGGCACAGATGCCGCCATTCTTCTGGGCTTCGGCCACCACGTGGAGGGCAAGCGTCGTCTTGCCGGAGCTTTCGGGGCCGAACACTTCGACGATGCGGCCGCGGGGCAGGCCGCCGATGCCGAGCGCGATGTCGAGGCCGAGCGAGCCCGTCGAGATCGCCTCGACCTGGGTGATCGCGCCTTCGGAGAACCGCATGACCGAGCCCTTGCCGAAATTGCGCTCGATCTGCCCGAGCGCGGCGGCCAAGGCCTTGTCCTTATCCATTGAGCCCCCTTCGACGATGCGCAGCGCGGTCGGTGAAATAGCCATTGCAGTCTCCCCTTATTCCATGTGGGGGCGACCGGCGCAACGCGCCACTACCCCACCGAGGTGTCCATCGTATATTCCTATTTTGTTCTCATTTTGTTTCGCATCTGTCAAGGGGTGGTGGCGGCGCCCATTTAGGCTTGTAGTCGACGAGCGGTTGCCTCCAGGCGGGGATAAGGCGGCCGATGGAGCGGCCGCGCCACGAGAACGCCGCACCTTTCGGCGCGGCGCAAACCGCACCGGGCGGGACAGCGGCCCCGCCTCAATGCGCTTGCCGGCAGCAATTCGGCGAACGGCCCCGTTCGACGCATTCGCGCCGAACAGGGTCCTTCGAGAGACCGCGCCCTCGGCGATCAGCCGCCGGTCGTACCGCCCGTCGTCGTGCCGGCGGGGCCAGCCGGACCAGCCGGACCCGCATCGCCCTTCGGGCCCTGCGCGCCGGCAGGCCCAACGTCGCCCTTGGGGCCGGCAGGACCGGCCGCACCGGGCTCACCTTTCGGCCCCTGGGGACCCGCCGGGCCGACGTCGCCCTTGGGACCGGCAGGACCGGCCGGGCCGGCGGGACCCGCCGGGCCGACATCACCCTTGGGGCCGGGCGGGCCGGCCGGGCCCACATCTCCCTTTGCCCCCG
>DASZTU010000336.1:0-5577 GCA_035547975.1 Devosiaceae bacterium
CGAGGTGATCACCAAGTACCGGGCGCGCACGCACCAGGCGATGCTCCTCTACTGGGCGCCCGACTTCATGGATCCGGATTCCAACGCCTCCGCCTTCGCCTACAACGAGGACAATTCGGACGACCACTACCAGCCGACGACCACCTGGCGTAACGCCTGGCAGCCGCCGGACGAGATGAACGCCGAAACCAAGGCGGCAAAGGCCGAAAGCGATCCCGCCAAGCGCAACGAGATGTATGTCGACCTGCAGAAGAAGCAGCAGGCCTCCTCGCCGATCATCGAGACCTTCCAGGCGATCGCGCAGGTCGCGATGAAGCCGACCGTCTCCGGTTATGTGAACGGGGCCATCCACGACTTCGTCTTCTACCGCCTGGTGAAGAAGGGCTGAGGTCGCGCGCAACGCTTCGGCCGGGTGGGGAGACGCCTCCTCACCCGACCTGCGGCCCGACGTCTCCGCCCCCCGGCGAGCGGCGCCTTCGGTTCGACGAACCCCCACCAACTGGACACATTCCCCATGGACTACACGCAGCGTCTCTCCCGCCTGCGGGCGCGCATGCAGTCGACCCAGACCGATATGGTCGTGCTGGGGCCGAGCTCGCACATGGTCTGGCTCTCGGGCCTTTCCCCGCACGGCGACGAGCGGCCGGTGATGCTGGTCGTGACGCAAAGCTTTGCCGGCTACCTCATGCCGGCGCTCAACGCGGATTCCTCGCGCGCCGTGACCGACCTGCCGTTCTACACCTGGACCGATGCCGAAGGCCCGAAGGACGCCCTGGCCAAACTGCTCGAAGATGCCGATGCGCACCGCAAGGGCCTCAGAATCGGCCTCGACGAGACCATGCGGGCCGATTTCGCGCTGCTGCTGCTCGACGCCCTGCCGGATGTGGCGCGCGAGTTTACCGAGCCGACGATCGGCAGCCTCAGGGCACAGAAGGACGAGGCCGAGTACCGCGCCCTCAAGGAAAACGCCCGCATCAACGACATCGCCATGCGCGCGGCCTTCGCCGCCTGCAAGCCGGGCGTGACCGAGCTCGACATCGTCAAGGTCATCAACGAGACCTATGCGGCACATGGCGCGAGGCCCGAGTTCAACCTCGTCTGCTTCGGCGAGAACGGCGCCTTTCCGCACCACCATTCCGGCGAGCGGGTGCTCAAGGCCAACGACTGCATCCTGCTCGACATCGGCAGCCGCAAGGGCGGCTATCCCTCGGACATGACGCGCGTCGGCACGATCGGCAAGGTCGATCCGGAGTTCGACGAGGTCTGGGCAATCGTCAACCGGGCGGTCGAGGCGGCGCTCGCCGCGGCGCGGCCGGGCGTTCCGGCGAAGATGGTGGACAAGGCGGCGCGCGACGTGATCACCGAGGCGGGGTACGGCGAGTATTTCCTCCACCGGCTGGGCCACGGCCTCGGCATCGACGTGCACGAGCCGCCCTATATCACCGGCACCTCGGAGCGGCCGCTCGAGGAAGGCAACGTCTTTTCCATCGAACCGGGCATCTACCTGCAGGGCCGCTTCGGCCTCCGGCTCGAGGAAATCGTCATCCTCAGGAAGGATGGGCCGGAAATCCTTTCCGAACTGCCGCGGGAGGCCGTCCGGCTTTAGCCTCGCCGCACCATCGCGGCGGGACTCGCGGGGTCCCGCCGCGCACACCGGGCGTTCACCAGGGCTGTGCTAGCCTGCGGCTCCCGATGCACGGAGCCCCCGATGGCCAGCGAACTCCCCACCCTGCTTCCCACCCAGGCGCACGACGAGACTTTTGCCGGCGTCACCTACCATCTCGACGGCGAGCTGGTTCCGGTCCTCACCGTCGATGTGTCGCGCGTCCCGGTCTATTTCGAGCACCACATCCTGCTCTGGAAGCACCCGACCGTGCGGGTCTCGCTGCGGCCGATGAAGGGCGCGCTCAAGCGCATGATGGCCGGCATGCAGATCTTCGTGACCGAGGCACAGGGGGCGGGGCACATCGCCTTCTCGCGCGACGGGGCGGGGCACATCGCCCCCATCCACCTCAGGGCCGGACAGGAGCTCGACGTGCGCGAACACCAGTTTCTCGCCGCGACGGCCAATATCGACTACACCTTCCAGCGGGTGCGGGGGGTCGCCAACATGCTCTTCTCCTCGACCGGCTTCTTTATCGACAAGTTCCGCGCCAACGCGGACGGCATCCTCTGGCTGCACGGCTACGGCAACGTGTTCGAAAAAGTGCTCGGACCCAATGAGCAGATCGACATCGAGCCCGGCGGCTGGCTCTACAAGGACCCGTCGGTGCGCATGGACACCGTCATCGACAAGCTCTCGAGCGGCTTTTTCGGCGCCGGCGGCAATCTCATCGTCAACCGGTTCACGGGGCCGGGCCGGATCGGCCTCCAGTCCATGTATCTCCACTATCCCACGGAAGAATAGCAGGGGCAGAGGGGCGCGCGGTGAGCGGCCGCTCCGGGCGGCCGCGCAACCATCTGTTGCCGCAATTGCTTTCTAGGTAGACTTCGTTCCCACCGCGCCAATGGATGGTCCGACCATGATTCGTCGTCGTGAAGCCCTGCTGCTCGGACTCGGGCTGACGCTCGCCGCCACCCTCCCGGCGCGGGCGCTCAGTCACCCGCTGACCGATGACGAGAAGGCGCTCATCAACTCGATCAGCGCCTACAACTCCGCCATCCAGACGATGGTCGGCCGCTTCATCCAGATCGACACAACCGGCGCCCGCACCGAAGGCACGTTCTACCTGCAGCGTCCCGACAAGGTCCGCTTCCGCTACAACCCGCCCTCGCACGAGGAAATCATCTCGGTCGGCCGAGGCTTTTACGTCATCGACCGCAAGGAACAGACGCAATACGCCTATCCGCAGGACAAGGTGCCGCTGCGCCAGTTCCTGACCAACCGGATCGACCTGCTCGGCGCCAACATCGTCGATTTCGTGCAGTCGGACACCTACGCCACCGTGACGCTCTCCGACGACACCATCGAGGGCAAGGTTCAGGTGGCGCTGATCTTCGACAAGGGCAGCAAGGACCTCTCCCAGTGGGTGCTCACCGAGCCCAACGGGCAGGAGATCACCTTCTCGCTCTACGACATCGAGAAGAACGTCCAGATTCCAAAATCATTCTTCTACATCGACCCGACGTGGAAGGCGCGCACCCCCACCTGAGGTAGCGTTGCGCGACGGCGGGGGCTCGGCCATAAGGGAGCGCCTTGGCCTGCCGGAAGCCTGCCCTTGCCCTTGACCGTCGCCACCTGGAACATCAACTCGGTCCGCCTGCGGATCGGGCTCTTGCGGCAGTTTCTCGCGCGCTACCAGCCCGACGTCGTGCTGCTGCAGGAAATCAAGTGCACCAACGACCAGTTTCCGGCCAAGGCGCTCGCCCGGGCCGGGTACCCGCATCAGGCGGTACACGGCCAGAAGGGCTATCACGGCGTCGCCATCATCTCGAAGCTGCCGCTCGCCGATGTGACGCGTCGCCGCTTTTTCGATGTCGACGATTCCCGGCACGTGGCGGCGCGCCTCGCCTATTGCGGTCAGCCGATCACCGTCCATAGCTTCTACATCCCGGCTGGCGGCGACCTGCCCGATCCCGAGGTCAACCCGAAATTCCGCCACAAGCTCGGCTTTCTCGCGGAGCTCCGGAGCTGGTTCGAGGGGCCGGATTTTCGCACCGGGCACCTGATCGGCGGCGACTTCAACATCGCCCCGCACGAGAACGACGTCTGGAGCCACAAGCAGTTGCTGAACGTGGTGAGCCACACCCCGGTCGAGACCGAGATCCTCAACGCCATCCAGGCAGGCGGGAGCGGCTGGGTGGACCTCGTGCGCAAGCACATCCCGACCGAGGAAAAGCTCTATTCATGGTGGAGCTACCGGGCGATCGACTGGCAGGCGTCCGACCGCGGGCGGCGCCTCGACCACATCTGGTCGACGCAGGACATCGCCCGCTATTCGCTCGGCGCCGAGGTTGTGAAGCCCGCCCGGGGCTGGACCAGGAGGCCTTCCGACCACGTGCCGGTGATCGTCCGGCTCGCGTGACGGCGCCCGGGAGGGCTGCTTGCATCGCGAGCGGACCTGATGATTGCCGGGATGGTTCAAAATGTCCGGAGTTTCGGAACCAAGCGGTGAGGCATGCCGCGTAAATTGCGCTGGCGGTCATGGCGGTTGCCGGTGACCGGCTCCAGGCCCTTCGTGCGTCGACGGAATCGGTACGAGAGCTCCAGATGTTGGTTTGTCGCGTTTTCGTATCGCGGAAGTGGGAGCCACTTCTGAGGAAAACGCTGTCGTGAGGATGCCCCCTTTGCTTCGGCGTGCCCAATCCGCTGCCCCCGATCTCGAGACCGTGACGGCAGAACCTGCCGAGGTCGCTGAGGAAGCCGCGCCAGCGGCGGCGCCTCAGCCCCCGCGCAGCGAGCACAAGGGCCTCGAGCATTTGCGGGCCGAGATCCAGCGCCGCATGGCGGCCCAGATCGATCTCGGCACGCCCGAAGGAGAAACGGAAGAGCGCCGGACCGCCCCGCCCCGCCCGACGCGCCCGCGCTTCGATGCCATGCGGGCGGACGTGCAGCGGCGCGCGACGGCAAAGCCGGAGCGCCGCAGCTTCGGGTCGGCCCTCGGCGGCCGCTTCCGCGTCAGGCCCTCGCGGCTGGCACTCCTCGGCGTCGCGCTCGTCGCCGGTGGCCTTGCGGCCTATCTCGCCATGCAGAACGGCTCGGCCAGCGAAGCCGCCCAGGTGCCGGCCGCCACCCAGATTGTCGAGGCAGTGCCCAAAACGCAGATTCTCGTGGCCAAGGAGCCGATCGGCATCGGCGAGCGGCTCTCCGCCGCCTCGCTCACCTGGGCCGACTGGCCGCAGGATTCGGTGCGCCCGGAATTCATCACGGTTGCCGCCGCGCCGACCGCCATTACCGACATGGCGGGGGCCATGGCCCGGTCAGACTTCGTGCCCGGCGAGCCGATCCGCAAGGAAAAGCTCGCGCCGGCCAACCAGGGCTACCTCTCCTCGGTGCTGGCGAGCGGAATGCGCGCCGTGTCGGTCACGATCTCCGCCGAATCGGCGTCCGGCGGCTTCATCGCCCCCAACGACCAGGTCGACGTGGTGGTGACGCGCAACGCCGACGGCCGCAGCGTCTCCGATACCGTCGTGCAGGGCGCGCGGGTCCTCGCGATCAACGACAGGCTGGGCCCCAATAGCGGGGCGCCGGCCGACCCCAACGCCAATGCCAGCAATGCCCGGGTATTCGAGAACCAGGCCATTGCGACGCTCGAGCTCGATCCGACCGAGGCGGAAACCATCATCAACGCGGCAACGCTCGGCAAGCTCTCCCTCGTCCTCCGCGCGGCGGGCCCGCCCCCCTCGAGCGCCGAAACGCGCGAGGCGGCCGTCAACGAGGCGATCCGGCTCACGAGCCCGTTCTGGACCACTGGGGCGAGCAATACGCCCCCGGTTGTCCGTTAAGCGCGCGTTGACCTTAACCTGATAGCTTTTACTGAGTGCCCGCGGCGGCCGGACGGAGACAAGTGACGGCAGGTCCACAATTTTTCGAGCGGCTGACCGTCCGGGTCGTGCTGGCGGTGATCCTTCTCGCCT
>DASZTU010000337.1:0-8472 GCA_035547975.1 Devosiaceae bacterium
GCGCAGCGTCATGCGCGTGCCCCGCCCGGCCCAGGAGCGGACGTGCACCGAGCCGCCGATCTTCTTGATGTTGGAGAGCACCACATCCATGCCGACGCCGCGCCCGGAGATGTCGGAAACGGTGTCGGCGGTCGAAAAGCCCGGGGCGAAGATGAGCTGGTCGATCTGCTCGTCGGTGAGCTGCTGGTCCTGCCCGACGACGCCGCGCTTCCGAGCCACCTCGAGCACCTTCTCCCGGTTGATGCCCTGCCCGTCGTCCTCGACGACGATGAGGATGTTGCCGCCCGCCTGCTCGGCCGAGAGGCGGATGACACCGGTTTCGGGCTTGCCGGCGGCGAGGCGCTGTTCCGGCGTCTCGATGCCGTGGTCGGCCGAGTTGCGGATCATGTGCGTCAGGGGATCGGAGAGCTGCTCGATCACCGTCTTGTCGATCTCGGTGTTCTCCCCGATGGTCTCGAGACGGATCTTCTTGCCGGTCTTGGTGGCGAGCTCGCGGACCAGGCGCGGCATGCGCGAAAACACGGATTTCACCGGCTGGGCGCGGATCGCCATCACCGAATCCTGGAGGCCGCGCGTCGTCTGCGCCAGCACCTCGAGGCCACGCACCAGCTCCTGGTATTTCTGGCGCAGGGTTTCGTCCATCTGCTGGGTCAGCATGGACTGGGTGATGACGAGCTCGCCCACCATGTTGACGACCCGGTCGATCTTGTCGAGGTCGACGCGGATCGACTGGACGCCATTGCGGCGCTCGCCCTCTCCTTCCGCCGCCGGCGCCTCGGCCTGCGCCGCGGGCGGGCGCGGCGTCATGGGCTCGGAGCGGATCGGGATGAAGGGCTGCCTTGCCGGCGCTTCCGCCCGCACCGTCTCGGCCAGGTCCGCAAAGCTCAGCACCTCGGCCCCCGCGCCAACCGGTTCGATCGCCGGCGGCTCGGGCATTTCGTCTCTTTCGCCGTCGGTGGCGGCGGGCGCGGCGCCCGATGCCATGGCGGGCGCGGCGCCGAGCTGCACCACTTCGAGGTCGCAATTGCCGTCGACGAACTCGAACACCTCGCGGATCGCGGCTTCGGTGACGGTGGGAGAAACGAGCGTCAGCTCCCAGGCGCAATAGATGCCGAAAGGATCGAAGTCGGCGAGCGAGGGCAGCGCATCGAACACCGGCTGGACGGTGAGCTCGCCCAGTGTCGCCAGTTCGCGGAAGAGCAGCAGCGGGTCATTGGCGCGCGCGTAGAGCTCGCTGTGCGGCCGGAAGCGGATTTCCCACTGCCCCTCGGCGGCGAGCGGAATATCGGCGAAGGCATCGTCGAGCGCCTCCTCGGGGCCGATCGCCCCGGGCTCGCCCTTGTGCTCGAGGTCGACCCGGATGGGGGTGAAGTCGATGTCGAATTCCTCGATCGGCTCACCATCTTCCTCGTCGCCGCCGAGGCACAGCTGGTCGAAGCGCGCCTTCTCGTCGAGGCCGTAGTCCTCGGGCAAATCGGCGCCCGAACGGGCCGCATTGACGAAATCGGCGACGATGTCGTTGGCGTGAATGCACAAGACCGTGACGTCGGGCGAGAGCTTGACCTGTCCGTCGCGGACCTTGTCCAGCAGGGTCTCGTAGGCGTGCGCAAACCCGACGAGGCGCGAGAAGCCGAAGGCGCCGGCGCCCCCCTTGATCGAGTGGATGGCGCGGAACACGGCGTTGAGGCGCTCGCCCGACTGATCGCCGGCCTCGATCGCGGCAAACTGCTCCTCGAGCTCGTTGAGGAGCTCGGAGCATTCATCGAAGTAGGTGGCCTTGAAATCGTCGAGGTCGCTCATCGGCGAAGTGAACCGTTCGGGATCGCGGGCGTCAGTGGACGACGCGGTGGATGACGCTGATCAGCTTTTCCGGATCGAAGGGCTTGACGATCCAGCCGGTGCCGCCGGCGGCCCGCCCCTGGTCGCGCTTGTCCTGGCTGGTCTCGGTGGTGAGGATCAGGATCGGCAGGCTGGAGTGGCTGCCCTTTGCCCTCACATTGCGGATGAACTCGATGCCATCCATCACCGGCATGTTGATGTCGGTGATGACGACGTCGACCTTCTCGCGATCGAGCACGTCGAGGCCCTGGCGGCCATCCTCCGCCTGCAGCACTTCGAAACCGGCGTTCGACAGCGTGTGGCGCAGCATGGCGAGGATGGTGCGGGAATCGTCGACGGTGAGGACGCGCATGAAATCAGCCCTTGAGTAAACCGGAAAAGCTCGGCGCAAAGCCGAGGCGCTCGATGGCGGCGCGCATCGTGGCGCTCGCGCCGGTGATGATCAGCGAAGAATTGTTGCGCCCCGCGGTTTCGGCGGCGCTCAACAGCATGAGCAGGGCGTTGGTGGAAATGCGCTCAACGCCATCGGCCGAGAGCTCGACCGGCCCTTTGTCCATGGCAGCCGAGAGCGCGTCACGCACGCCGTCGAGCGCGTCGAGATCGACCACCGCCGGCAGCCCGACCTGATTTCCCGCCTTGCTGGCCATGACCCGCTCTGCCCCCTGGAGCGCGTGGCGACCCCTCGCCGCACGCCGCTTGCGGGGTGCCTCCCCGCGAGAGGGCAGTCTCCACAGCAACGGTTGAGGAAGTGCTAAGTCCGGGACCGGAAGGGGCCGCGCCGGGCCGGCTCCACGGCTGCTAGGCCGTCTCCCCGGCAACGGCCCGCGCGATCGACTCCCGATCCACATGGGCGAAGTCGGCGGGGTGCCAGTGCGGCTTCTGGTCCTTGTCGACGAGCACGGCGCGCACGCCCTCGACGAAATCCGGCTGGCGCGCCAGATAGCCGGCCATGCGCAGGTCGAGGGCGAGCACGTCCTCGATATCGGGGTGGCGGCGGGCCCTGCGATGGCTCTGGAGAACCACCTCGAGCGCCGTGGGCGAGCGGCTGCGCAGGGCGGCGTCGAGCTTTTCGAGGCCCTGCTCGAGGTTGGCGCGCAAGGCGACGGCGCGGACGATTTCTTCCGCCGAGGCGCCCGAAAACTCGGCGGCGAGCCCGTCCGCCTGGCTGCAGAGTGTTGGTTCGCCCGGCTCGATCCCCTGCGCCTGCATGAGCTGGACGAGCGCCGTCTCGGGTTTGTCCTGTGCCGCCGCCGCGGCAACGCCGTGGCGCACATCCCCGAGCGCCGCCGGGTCGACCGCGGCACCGCAAAGCCCGAGTGCCAGGGCATCGCCGAGCCCCACGGCGAGCCCCGACATGAGGAAGGCGAGCGCCCGCGGCTCGGGCGCCTTGGCCAGTATGGCGTTGACCCCGATATCGCTCATGAAGCCGATCGCCGTCTCGGGCATGGCGAAACGGGCGTCGCTCGCCGCAAAACTGTAGCGGGTGTGGCTCAAGATGCCGATGCCGCCGCCCATCACCACGCCGTGGCCGATGGCGGCGGTGGGCTTGGGATAGGTGGCGATGAGCCCGTTCATGCGGTACTCGGCGGCAAAATAGGCGTCGGCCGCCTCGGGATGGCCGTCGAGGACCAGCGTCCGCGCCGCGCGCACGTCGCCGCCGGCGCAGAAGCCGCGCGGCCCGCGCGCCTCGAACAGCACGACGCGGATGGCCTCGTCGTCGCGCCAGCGGTCGAGCGCTTCGGTGATGCCGTCGATCATTTCGCGGCTGAGGGCGTTGATCGCCTCGGGCCGGTTGAGGGTGAGGATGCCGAGGGGGCCCTCGGTCGAGATCTGGAGTTGGCCGGTCATGCCGCGTTGTGCCCCAGACCTCCCCCGGAGGGCAAGTGCCGGGCCGGCGCGCCCACATTCCCTTTCCCTTGCGCGTGGCCCGGTGCTATCGGGGCAGCCATGCTGCCAAAATCCCTCGCCAACGTTCACCTGACCGGGCTCGCCCGGGACCTTGCGGCGCGCGCCGAAACCGGAAAGCCCATCCGGGTGGGCGTGATCGGCTCGGGCGAGATGGGCACCGACCTCGTGACCCAGGGCGCGCTCATGCAGGGCATCGAGATCGCAGCCATCGCGACGCGCCGGCCGCACACGGCGCGCGAGGCGATGAAAATCGCCTTCGGGGACGAGAGCCGGGCGGCAGAGGCCGATTCGGAAGCCAGGGCGATTGCGGCGATCGAGGCCGGAAAGATCGCGATCGTTCCGAACCAGCTGCTCGTCACCAACCCGCTGCTCGACGTCATCATCGATGCGACGGGCAAGCCCGGGGTCGCGGCCGACTACGACCTCATGGCGATGGAGCACGGCAAGCACCTCGTGATGATGAACGTCGAGGCGGACGTGACGATCGGCCCCTATCTCAAGAGGGAGGCCGACCGGCTGGGGGTGATCTATTCGGTCGGGGCGGGGGACGAGCCCTCCTCCTGCATGGAGCTGATCGAGTTCGCCTCGGCCCTCGGCTACCGCATCGTTGCCGCGGGCAAGGGCAAGAACAACCCGCTCAACCACGACGCCGTGCCCGACGACTACCGCGAGGAGGCGACGCGGCGGAACATGAACCCGCGCATGCTGGTCGAATTCGTCGACGGCTCGAAGACGATGGTCGAAATGTGCGCCATCGCCAACGCCACGGGCCTCGTTCCCGACATTCCGGGCATGCACGGCCCGAGGGCCGACCGCGACGAGATGGCCAGGGTGCTGATCCCCAAGGAAGACGGCGGCATCCTCAACCGCAAAGGGGTGGTCGACTATACGGTCGGCAAGGGTGTGGCGCCGGGGGTCTTCGTCATCGTCGAGGCCGAGCATCCGCGCATCATCGAACGGATGAACGACCTCCATATCGGCCAGGGTCCCTATTACGCGTTCTTCCGCCCCTACCACCTGACCTCGCTCGAGGTGCCGCTCACCTGCGCGCGCATCGTGCTTTATCGCAAGCCGGACATGGTGCCGATGGCCGAGCCGGTGGCGGAGGTCTGCGCGGTCGCCAAGCGCGATCTCGCGCCCGGCGAAAAATTCGACGCCATCGGCGAGACCTGCTACCGCAGCTTCACCATGACGATCCGCGACGCGCGGGCGAAGCGGGCGATGCCGGTGGGCCTGCTCGAGGGCGGGCAGGTGCTCAAGCCGGTGAAGAAGGGCGAGCTTCTCACCGCCGACAATGCTGCCCCCGACAGGACGACCAATCTCTACCGCCTGCGCCGGCTCCAGGACGAAATGTTCGGGCTCATGGGCGCGGCGGCCGCGTCCTGAGGCCCATTTCCTGAGCGCGCGACGGGACTAGAAGAAGAACTGTCCCACGGCGAGGGCCGCAATCACCAGGATGATCGTGATCACGATGAAGATGCCGAAGAGGATCTTCGCAATGCCCGCGCTTGCCGCCGAAATCCCGGTGAAGCCGAGGAGGCCCGCGACGATGGAAATGATGAAGAACAGAAGTGCCCATCTGAGCATGACGCTTTTCTCCGAGCCACGATGGCGGATGCGCAGGTAACGCCCAAGTCGGCGGTTTGTTGCCGTCCGCCCCGGCTCAGGGCGTGACGGCGAAAACGGCACGCGTTCCGGCATCGCGGATGTAGTCAACCCGCTCGCCGTTCCAGTGATAGTCGAGATGCCGGCCCTGCCGGACATTGCCGGCGAGATCGGGGTAGAAGAGGGCGACGCACTCGCCGCCGGCACGCCGCACGCTCGGGTAGACGAGCCCATCGCTCCCCGCGGCCTTGAGCGCCGCCCCGAGCGCCTGGCCGGAGCGGTAGTCGTCGGGGTCGAGGGCCGCATCGGCGGGACGCTGGCGGAGGTCGGCGAGCCGGGCGCTGACCGCCAGCAGGATTTCGCGGAACTGCGAGGTCCAGCCGGCCGGCTGCCGCGTCGCCCGCATGAACAGGGCGTGGTGGTGGATGGTCTCGAGCAGCGCGGTTTCAAAACCTTCGGCGGCATAGAGGACGCCGAAAGCGCCGGCGCTGAAACGGCTGGGCCGGTCGGCCGTCGCGTGGACGAAGGGCGCCATGAGGTAGCTCGCCCCGGGCCCTCCCACCCGCCGGGCCGCCGGCACGAGGTCGAGGTTGCCGATCGAGGCGGCGAGGCGGGGGTTGGTCTTTTGCTCGGCGGCGAGCAGCAGCGGCCAGTCGGCGGGATCGGCGATATCTTCGAAGAGGTCGATGGGCGGATAGAGGCTGCGGATGATGCGCACCGCCCCCGGCCATTCGACCGCGGCGGCGGGCAGGTCAGGGGGGCTCACCAGGCGCCGCGCTCGGCGTCGAGGTAGCGGCGGACGCGCATCAGGTCGGTGAGTTCGCCGCCAAGCATGACCTCGAGCGCCGAGCGGCCACCAAACGCGTCGTTCGGGGCCTTGATCCACGCGTAGCCGCGCTGCGGCTCGGTGAAGATGAGGCGCAGCGCCTTGTGGATGCCCATGAGGTTCGAAAGCCGTGCGCGGCCGTCGCGGCCGATCCGTCCGGGTCCCTCCGCCTTCCACCGTGCGAAGGTGCGCGGGGGCAGGTCGAGCAGCACCGCCGCCTCGCGGTCGGAAACCTCCCACAGCCGGAAGAGGTTGACGGCGGCACGAAACATGGCCGCCGCCTCGGCCGCGGTGATGGGCGAATCGCCCGCTTCCGGCGCGGTGGTCGTCAGCAATGCCAGTGCGGATTGGTTGGCCATTTGGCTAAAATGGCGCACAGTTGGCCATTTGGCAAGATCTAGGGCTTGCGCTGGAGGCTTTTGCGCCGCGCCCGGGTCAAGGGGCCGGGCTGCGGCGGAGAGCGGTGGGCGGAGCACGGCCGGACTCGATGCGAGGGGGATGACCGGAGAAGCGCGGCCAAGTACAACGGCGCGAGGTTCGTTTCAAAGGATTTCAGGATGCCGCTCTCCCAGCTCGACCCCGTTACCGCCCTCGTCGCCATCGACCTGCAAAAGGGCGTGATCGGCCTGCCGGTTACGCCGAGCGGGGCGGAAATCGTCGAGAGGACGGCGCGCCTCGCCCGCGCCTTCCGCGCGCGAGGGTTGCCGGTCGTCTGGGTCAACGTCGTCGCGCGGGCCCCCGGCCGAACCGAGATGAGCCGCCCGTTCAATCCGCCGGCCGACTGGCACGAGCTCGATCCGGGCCTCCGCGTCGAGGCGGGCGACCTCAGGGTCACCAAGCACAATGTCGGCGCCTTCTACGGCACCGGGCTCGACATGCTGCTGCGCCGCCGCGGCGCAACGCAGATCTGCCTCACCGGCATTTCGACCTCGAGCGGCGTCGAGGCCACCGCCCGCGCCGCGTTCGACCACGGCTACAACGTGGTGAGCGTCGTCGACGCGATGGCGGATACCGATTCCGAGGCGCACGCGCACGCGGTCGGCACGCAACTGCGCAAGATCGGGGAAACGACGACGACCGAGGAACTGCTGGCGGCGCTCGCTGGCTAATCCAGCGTCTGCCGGTAGCGGAGCATGGCGATGATCGAGATCGCCACCAGGATGACCGACAGCGCGCCCATCTCGCCCCAGATGTCGGAGAGGCCCGCGCCCTTGAGCATGACCATCCGCACGATCCTGAGGAAATGCGTGGCCGGGACGCAGGTGCCCAGCCACTGCGCCCATTGCGGCATGCCGGCGAACGGAAACATGAAGCCGGAGAGCAGGATCGACGGCAGGATGGTGAAGAAGGAAAGCTGCATCGCCTGCATCTGGTTGCGCGCGGCGGTCGAGATCAGGAAGCCGAGCGCCAGGTTGACGACGATGAAGAGGTTGAAGCCGAGGAAGAAGGCCAGCAGCGAGCCCTCGAACGGCACGCCGAAGAAGATCTTGGCCGCGATGACGAAGACGACCGTCTGCACGTAGCCGACGAGGATGTAGGGCAGGATCTTGCCCAGCATCACCTCGAGGGGGCGGACCGGGGTGGCGAGCAGCATCTCCATGGTGCCGCGCTCGGTTTCCTTGACGATCGCGACCGCCGTGATGACGATCATGGTCATCGAGAGGATGACGGCGAGAAGGCCCGGGACGATGTTGGTCGAGGTCCTGCCCTCGGGGTTGTACTCGCGGTGGACGGTGATGGTGAACGGCGCCGGCGTCGGGGCGAGGCTCGCGAGCGGACCGGTCATCACCTGCGATACGGCGGTCTGGATGATGCCCTGGAGGGCGGCCGCCGCATTGCCGACGGCCGAGGGATCGGAGGCGTCGGCGGCGACCAGCAGGTCCGGCCGACGGCCACGCATCACGTCGCGCTCGAAGTGCTGCGGGATCACCACGACGAAATCGGCGGTGCCGTCGCGCAGTGCCTTTTCGCCCGCGGCCTGGCCCGCGACGGTGCCGCGGAAATCGAAATAGGTCGAATTCGCCATGCCGGCGAGGACGGCGCGGGTCAGCGGCCCGTCGTCATTGGCTTCGAGCAGCGTCGGCAGGTGCCGCGGGTCGGCGTTGATGGCAAAGCCGAACAGCATCAGCTGGATGATCGGCAGGCCGATCATCATGGCGAAGGTCACCCGGTCGCGGCGCATCTGGATGAATTCCTTGATGAGCACTGCAAGGAAGCGGCCGAGGGAAAGCCGCGGGCCTGGCGCCGGCGGGCGCGTGCGGGCCGGGGCGGCCGGGGCCGGCGCCGCATCGGGT
>DASZTU010000338.1:0-5777 GCA_035547975.1 Devosiaceae bacterium
CAAGAGCCTCGACACCGAGCTCATGGCCAAGGCGCTGGTGGCGATGGGGGTCGGCGTCGAGGAGCCCGACGAGACGAGCTTCGTGGTGACGGGGCAGGGGCACCTCCAGGCGCCCGCCGCCCCGCTCTATCTCGGCAACGCCGGCACCGCCACGCGTTTCCTCACCGCGGCGGTCGCGACCGCGAACGGCACCGTCGTCGTGGACGGCGACGAGCACATGCGAAAGCGCCCGATCGGCCCCCTGATAGACGCGATGAACTCCCTGGACCGCGGTGGCCGGAACCATCCGGGCATCTGGGCGTCCGCGCCGACCGGCTGCCCGCCCGTGACCGTCCACGGCCAGGGGCATTTCGGCAAGGGGCGGGTCGAGATCGATGCCGGGCTCTCGAGCCAGTACGTCTCCGCGCTGTTGATGGCCGCGGCCCTGGGGTTGGGGCCGATCGAGGTCGCGCTGACCGGCGAACACATCGGGGCCAGGGGCTATGTCGACCTGACGGTTGCCGCGATGCGGGCCTTCGGTGCCGAGGTCGAGGCCCTGCCGGGCGGGGTATGGCGCGTCCAGCCGACGGGCTACCGCGCGACCGACTACGCCATCGAGCCGGATGCCTCGGCCGCAACCTATTTCTGGGCCGCCGAGGCGCTGACGGGCGGAAAGATCGATCTGGGCGTCGCGGCCGATGCGTTCACCCAACCCGACGCGGCCGCGGCAGCCGTGATCGCGCAGTTTCCGCACCTGCCGGCGGTGATCGACGGCTCGCAGATGCAGGATGCGATCCCCACCATCGCTGTCCTCGCCGCCTTCAACGAAACGCCGGTGCGGTTCATCGGCATCGCCAATCTCAGGGTCAAGGAGTGCGACCGCATCGCCGCTCTCTCGATCGAGCTCAACCGTATCCGCCCGGGGCTTGCGGTGGAGGAGGGCGACGACCTGCTGGTCTACGGAGACCCGCGGCTTGCCGGCAGCGTTCATCCCACCCGCATCGAAACCTATGCCGACCATCGCATCGCCATGAGCTTTGCGCTGGCGGGCCTGCGCATCGGCGGCATCACGATCCTCGACCCCGGCTGCGTGGGGAAGACCTTCCCCGGCTACTGGGACGCGCTGCGCGGCCTCGGCGTCGAGCTTACGGGCTGAGCGCATCCGGCAGGTGCGCGCCAAACCGCGCCAGGTCCTCCGGCGTGTTGATGTTCTGGAACGGATCGCCTGACGGGCCGACCGCCCAGTCGAGCGGGACGGCACGCCGCCTCTCGAGCAATCGCTTGAGGCTGAAGGGCGCCGTCCCGGCCAACACCTGTTCCGGCAGGTCCTTGAAGGCCGCAACCGACCAGAGCGCATTGGTGGGATAAAGCTGGCCGCCACAGCGTGCGACCACGACCTCAGCGCCCGTTTCAATCGCCTTCGCCAGCGTCCGCGCGACAAAATCCGCTGGCAAGAGCGGCGTATCAACCGCGGCCGAGACGAGGAAGCCGGTCTCCGGCCGGTTGCGCGCGAGCCAGGCGAGGGCGCTGGCGACACCGACCAGCGGTCCGCCCTGGTCGGTTTCGAGGTCCGCGACCGGAATGCATCCGGCGGGGAGATCGAGGCGTCCCGGATCGTGTCGTCCGTGTCCGATGAGGACGGGGCTTGCGGTCTCCCCGAGCATCCGGACGAGGCGCTCGATCAGCCGCTCGCCGCCCCACTCGATGTTCGCCTTGACCACGCCGCCGAGCCGGCTGCCTTCGCCGCCGGCAAGGATCACGCTGGCGACTCCCGAGGGCGACTGCGCCATCTTGCGCTCCCGTCCGATCCCCGTCAGGGATAGGACGATCGGGCGCGCATGGCTACCGCCCATCGGGGGGAGCGAATGTTCGGCAGTCTCGTCGACGCGGGAACCGGCGTCGAAGTCTCGGCACACCTCATCCAGGTTGCCCTGACGCCCGTCTTCCTCCTCACCGCCATTGCCGGCTTCCTCAACGTCTTCACCGGGCGGCTGGCACGGGTTGCCGATCGGGTGAACGCCATCACGCGCGCCCGGCTCGAGGGGCAGCCGATCACCATCGTCGGCATCTCGGCCGACCTCAATTCCCTCCGCCGGCGTACCCTGGCCTTGCAGGCGGCGGTGGTCCTCGCCGGCGTTTCGGGCGCATCGACCTGCGCCGCAACGTTCACGATCTTCGTCGGCACCCTCGGGGCCAACCTGACCTCGCTGACCCTGTTCATCGAATTCGGACTCGCCCTCCTCAGCCTCCTCGGCGCCTTGACGTGTTTCGTCGTCGAGATGGTGATCGCCAGCCGCGCCATGATCGCCCAGATCGCAACCGACCGGGAAGGCTATTGAGTTGGCGAGGGAATTCCCGCCATTTTCGAGCCAAAATTTAGGGACTCCTCAGCGATCCGTGCTAGGTGCTGCGCCATGAGATCCCGTTTGCGCCCATGATCTGCCGTCGGCCGATCACCGCCATTCTGCTCCTCGGGGCCGCTCTGGCCCCCGAGCCGGCATGCGCTGGGAAGCTCTTCGCGCACACGCCGATGGCGCTTCGAAAGGGCCCATCGGAAAATTTCGCGGTCGTGACGCAGGTCGACGTCGGAACCCGGATCGATGTCCTCTGGTGCCGAAACGACGGCGACTGGTGCCTGGTCGACGATGGGTTGATGCAGGGCTGGGCACCCATCCTGGGGCTTCTCGCGCGCCCGGCCTCCGCGTCCGGCGGGACCGGGAACGCGTTGTCGAACGGGGGAGGCGCACCCGATTCGTCGGGCGACCTCGGCCTCGGCGCGCCGCTCGCTCCGTCCTCCGATGCCCGGAGCGGCACGTCCGGCAACGCGCCCGCCGCGTCTGCAGGTGCGGGATCGGCATCGGCCGGGGCCGGCGTTTCCGTAGGCTCGGGCGGGGCAGGGGCCGCGGTCAGCGCCGGGGGCGCCTCGGTTTCGGTGAAGCTCCCCTGATCCGCCGTCCGGGTCAGTGCCCCGGAGCAATGGGGCTGGAGGCCACGTCCGGAATCGAACCGGAATACACGGATTTGCAATCCGCTGCGTAACCACTCCGCCACGTGGCCTCTCGCGGCGTTACTAAATAAGCCCCGTTCGTTAAGCAAGCGACAAGAGGCGGCAATCTGCTGCGCCAAAGAGAGGCGCCGGCGCTTCACGCCGAACCCGCCTTGCGGAAGCGCTTTCCGTGTTCCGACAATGCCTGGCACCAGCGCTTGAATGGTCCACGGCGCGCGGCTAATGACGTGCAGCCGTCTGCAACAGGATCTCGCCCATGACCGACTTTGCCGCCGCCCGAAGGAAGATGGTCGAAAACCAGCTGCGCACCAACGGCATCACCGATCGGCGGCTGATCGCCGTGATGGCGCAACTGCCCCGCGAGGATTTCGTCCCCGCCGCGCGCCGCGACCTCGCCTATATCGACGGGGTGCATCAGCTGCCCGGTTCGAGCGGGCGCTCGCTTGCGGCCCCCGCGCCGTTCGCCCGCATGGTGCAACTCGCCGAGGTGGAGAGCACCACCAAGGTCCTCGATATCGGCTGCGGCACCGGATATTCCGCGGCGGTCCTGGCTTCGCTCGCCGACAGTGTGGTTGCGGTCGAAAGCGATGCGGAACTTGCCGCGGAGGCACGGCGGCACCTGGCCGAACTGGGCCTCGACGATGCGACGGTTGTCGAGGGCCCGCTCGAGGCCGGCGCCCCGTCGGAGGCCCCCTTCGACGTCATCATCCTCGAGGGAGCGGTTCGTGAGGTGCCGAAGACGCTCTTCGGCCAACTGGCCGAGGGCGGGCGGCTCGTTGCGCTGCTGCAGGAAGGCGCCGCCGCGGCCGCCCACCTCTATGTGCGCTCCGGCGACGATGTCGCCGGGCGCCCGGAATTCAACACCACCCTGCCGCCGCTCGGGATTTCGACCCCGAACTCCGAATTCGTGTTCTAGCTCATTCCGAGCCATCGGGGCGAAACTGACCGGCATTCTTCGGGTGTTGCCGACCGGGCACGCCGCCTGTGAATTTGCCGTGGAGTGCGCTTGCCCCAATGCCGTCAAAGGTTGTGAACGCCATATCGACGGCATAGTCTGCGCGCCCAGGAGACCGCTCTTATGTTTCTATCAAATTGTATGCGTCGGGGGGCGGCGGCCGTCGCCCTCCTCAGTTTGTCAGTGTCGGGCGTTCAGGCGGAGTCGCTGAAGGCGGCGCTCACGGCGGCTTATGCCCACAACCCCAGCATCAGTTCCGCCCTGGCGGCGGTCAAAGTGGCGGCCGAAAACATTGCGTTGCGCAAGGCCGCCGTCCTGCCGACCATCGGCGCATCTTCCAGCATTTCGAATACCACGACCTTTTCGGGCGGCAAGGCGCTGAACCAGCAGCAGGCGCAGGTCGGCCTCGCCTATTCGCAGACCCTGTTCGACAACCACAAGACCGATGCCAATGTCGAGCAGGCCCGGGCGCTGGTCCAGGTCGCGAACCAGACCTTGCGCAGCACGGAGTCGACCGTGCTGCTGAGCGTCGTTCAGGCCTATATGAACGTGATCCTCAACACGCAGCTCGTCACGCTGCGCACGGACACCGTCCAGTTCTACCAGAGCCAGGTGAAGGCCGCGCAGGACCGCCTCAACATCGGCGAGGGGACCAAGATCGACGTGGCGCAGGCGCAGGCGTCGCTCGCTTCCGCCGTCGCCCAGCAGAAGGCGGCGATCGCGGGCTTGCAGACGGCGCAGGCGAGCTACAAGCATTGGGTGGGCCATTCCCCGCGCAACCTGAGTTCGGACTACAACTACGGAACCCTCATCCCGGCGACGGTCGAAACGGCGCTGAAACTCGCCGAGCGGCTCAACCCGAGCATCCTCGCCGCCAAGGCGTCGATCCGGGCGGCGCAGGCCGGCGTCGATGCCGCCAATGCGGAGTTCGGCCCGAATGTGGGTCTCACGGGGGCGGTGGGCCCCACTTTCTCGTCGGCGGTGCCGGGCGGCAACCCGGGCGGCATGGCCATGGCCGGCACGGTGAAGCTTTCGTTCTCGCTCCCCGTCTATGGCGGCGGTGCGCTCGGCGCGGGCTCCCGCCAGGCACAGCTCAACGCCGTCAAGTCCGGCCTCGACGCCGATGCGGCCAAGGCCCAGGTTGACGAAACGGTCGTAACCGCCTGGAGCCAGCTGCAGAACGCGGCCGCCCAGATCGCTGCCGCCAATTCCGGCGTGGAGGCCGGCCAGCTCGCCCTCAACGGCGTCATCCAGGAGCGCGACGTCGGGCAGAAGACGACGCTCGACGTGCTCAATGCCGAGGCGACGCTGACGACGGCCAAGGAGGCCCTGATCATGGCCAATTCGACCCGGGTCATCGCCGCCTTTTCCCTGATCGCGGCGATGGGGAAAATGTCCGCCCGCGACCTCGGCCTCAGGACGCCGACCAAGTCCGCCCAGGGCTACGAGAGCAAGGTCGAGGACACCTGGGAAGACGTCCGCTCGCTGGAGTAGCGTCACCCCAGCCTCCTGGGTCACCAGGGGAGCAGTTCCTTGTGTGACCGGGTCACAGCCCCGGCCAGAGGGGGCGCGGGACCTCGCCCTTCGACAGGCTCGGGGTGAGGTCCAGGGGCCCCCGAGGGGGGTCTTTCCAAGACCATCGTGCTGAACCTGAGGCCATTCCGCGGTCATTCTGCGGGGAGGCCCTTCCCCCTCATGGTGAGGTGCGAGCGCAGCGAGCCTCGAACCGTGAGGCCCCAACCCCGGCGCCGGCCCTCTCCCCTCCCCCTTGCGGGGAAGTCGCGGGGTTCCACGCTCCTCATGCGGGCCGAACAGCGCGCGGGCGGCACCTGAGGT
>DASZTU010000339.1:0-9997 GCA_035547975.1 Devosiaceae bacterium
CGCTCGATGCCGGTGCCCATGACTTTGTCGGGCAGGGCCGCGAGCATGGTCTGCGCCTCGCCGCGGGCAATGGCGTCGGCCACGGCGTCGGCGGCGCCCCTGCCGGAGCGTAGCGCGTTGTGGATGCCCTTGAGCGCCGGCACGTTCATGAACCCGGCGGCGCAGCCGATGAGCGCGCCGCCGGGAAAGGCGAGATCGGGGATGGATTGCCAGCCCCCCGAGGTAAAGCTGCGCGCCCCATAGGAGAGGCGTCGCCCGCCCTCGAGCAGCGGGGCGATACTGGGGTGGAGCTTGAAGCGCTGGAACTCGTCGAAGGGCGAAAGCGTGGGGTTGCGGTAGTCGAGATGGACGGTGAAGCCGAGATAGAGGCGCCGGTTTTGCGCGTGGTACGCAAAGCCCCCGCCGCTCGTCCCGAAGTCAAGCGGGAAGCCGAGATAGTGGTCGATCCGACCCGGCTCGTGTGCGCCCTCGGCGATCTCCCACACCTCCTTGAGGCCGAGCCCGAATTTCTGCGGATTTTGCCCCGACCTCGTCGGTCCTTTCGCGATGATCTGTTTGGCGAGCGAGCCCCGCGCGCCCTCGGCGATGAGGGTGTATTTGGCCTCGAGCGCAATGCCGCGGGCAAAGCCCGGCTTCTCCTGGCCTTTCCGGTCGCGGCCGAGATCGCCGGTGATGATTCCGGCAACGACGCCGTCCGCGCGCGTGAGGAGGTCGACGGCCGCGGTCGCGGGGTAGATTTCGACGCCGAGCGCCTCCGCCTGCTGGGCGAGCCACCTGCAGAGCTCGCCGAGGCTGACGATCACCGCGTCCGGGGTCTTCATCAGCGGGGGAAGGAGGGCCCGGGGGAGGACGAAGTCGCCGTTTCGCGTGAGGAAGTGGAAATGGTCGCGGGTCACCGCCGGGCCGACCGGCGCCCCCTTGTCGCGCCAGTCGGGCAAGAGCTCGTCGAGCCCTTTGGGGTTCATCACGGCACCCGAAAGGATATGGCCGCCGACCTCGGCCGCCTTCTCGACGATGGTGACCGCGATCCCCGGGTCGCGCTGCTTCAGCCGGATGGCCGCGGCGAGCCCCGCCGGGCCCGCGCCGACGATCACGACATCCGTCGCAAGGGTTTCCCGGTCTTCGGCAGCGGCCATGGCTTTCCGGCAATTGGTCTTGGTGGCGCGCCGTGACATAACAGAGGCCATGACCGCAAATCGACCGTTAAATGACGCCGAAGCCCTCGCCATGCTCGAATGGTACGTGTCGGCGGGCGTTGACATCGCGCTCGGCGAAACCCCGGTCGATCGCTTTGCGCAGTCGCAGGCCGCCGCCCGGCGACCCCCTGCCAGCGGCATTGCATCGGCGATCCTCGACCGTGTCGCGGCGCCCCTCCCGGTGCGCGAGGCGCCGGCGATCGTCGTCAACGCCGATCCGAGCGAAACGCGGGCCCTTGCCGCGCAGGCGCAGACGCTCGACGAGCTGCGCGCCATCATGGACGCCTACGACGGCTGCGTGCTGAAGAAGCGCGCGACCCAGCTGGTCTTCGCCGACGGCAATCCGGCGGCGGAGATCATGCTGGTGGGGGAGGGGCCGGGCGCCGACGAGGATCGCATGGGCAAGCCCTTCGTCGGCCGGGCCGGCCTGCTGCTCGACAAGATGCTGGCCTCGATCGGGCTCGATCGCTCGAAGGTCTTCATCGCCAATATGGTGCCCTGGCGCCCGCCGGGGAACCGGGATCCCACGCCGGAGGAACTCGCTCTCTGCACGCCGTTCCTGCACCGGCAGGTCGAGCTCGTCGCGCCAAAAATCCTCGTGACGCTCGGCAACGTCCCGACCCAGTCGCTGCTCGAGACGAAGTCGGGGATCACGCGCATGCGCGGGCAGTGGCGCGACATCACCGTCAACGGCCACGCCATGGCCGCTTTGCCGACCCTCCATCCGGCCTATCTGCTGCGCCAGCCTGCGGCGAAGGCCATGGCCTGGCGCGACATGCTCGCCCTGCGCCATACCGCGACCCGGCTCGGGATCATGTAGCCAAGCCGGGACCGGACCGGGGCAGCCACCCCCCTGTGGTTCGGCACTTCGCCGGCCGGGGCAAATGTTCTTTCCCATTGACCCGATTGCCCGAATTTGGTCCGACTTGGCGGGCACCCCGGGCCGCGGCAGGGAGCATTTGCCGAACCATTTCAGCCGCTCAGGGCTTGGTCGGCGGCGCGTTCGAGTCATAGAAGTTGGAGCGCCTTCTTGACGGATGCGCGCGGGGGAGCAGCGTCATGTCGCAATTCATCAAGATTTATTCGCTGCTGATCGGCTCGGCGCTGCTGATGTTCGGGGGCGGCCTGCAAGGGCTCGTCCTCTCCGTGCGCGGCGCCGAGGAGCACTTTTCGCTGCTCGCCCTGGGTCTCATCGGCACCGGCTGGTCGGTCGGCTTCGTGGCGGGCTCGATCAGCGTCCCCATGCTCGTCAAGCGCGTCGGCCATATCCGGGCCTATTCCGTCATGGCGGCGATCGGCACGATCACCATCCTGCTCAACCTGCTCCTCATCAACGACATCGCCTGGATCCTGCTGCGGGCGCTCTCCGGCTACTGCTTCGCCGGCGCCGCGATGATCGTCGAAAGCTGGCTCAACGAGGTGACCGACAACAAGAGCCGCGGCACGATCTTTTCGCTCTATTCCGCAATCAACATGGCGGCCTCGACCCTGGGGCAACTCGCCATGTCTGCCACGGGCGTGGTCGGTTTCCTGCCCTTCGTCATCGGCGCGATCAGCTTCATCTGCGCGCTCCTGCCGACCGCCCTGACGTCGAAGCCGCAGCCGCGCCCCCTGCAGTCGGCCCGGCTCGACCTCAAGCTCCTCTACAATACCTCCCCGGTCGCGGCGATCGCCGCCTTCTCGGTGGGCATGGCCAACGGCACCTTCGGCACCCTGGCCCCGGTCTATGGCTATAGCCAGCATCTCGATGCGGCCGGCATCTCCTACCTCATGTGCCTGACGATCATTGCCGGCGCCGCCTCACAGATTCCGGCCGGGCGGGTTTCCGATCGGATGGATCGCCGCAAGGTCATCATCGCCCTGGCGGGCGCCGCCGCGGTCATCGGCGTGCTGCTCGTCGTGCTCGATCCGCAGGGCAACTGGCTGCTCTATCTCCTCTTCGGCATCTACGGCCTTTGTGCCTACCCCCTCTATGGCGTGGCCGTGGCGCACGCCAACGACTCGGCAAAGGAAGGGGACTTTGCCAAGATTTCGAGCGCCATGCTGCTCATCATGGGCGTAGGGCTGGCCATCGGTCCGGCCATTGCGCCGGTCCTGATGAACTCGATCAAGCCCGTTGCCATGTTCATCGTCACGGCCACGTTCCACGGCGCGCTCGCCATCTCCACCCTGTTCCGCATGCGCGTGCGGCCGCTGCCGCGCATGCGGCGGGCGCGCTTCTGGCCGATCTTCACCGAAAAGGGCCAGACCCCCGAGGCGGTGACGCTCGATCCGCGCTCGGAGGACGGGTCGACGCAGGAACTGCTCTAGAGGGGGCAAGGGATATCCGGGAACATGGCGTTGCCCGAGCCCGTTTCTTCGCCGCAGCGAAGGAGGACCCCATGATACGCAAGCTCAAGAACGGCCAGTACCGGCTCTATTCCCGCAAGACCGATCCCGACACCGGCAAGCGCCGCAATCTCGGCACCTTCGATACCCGCGAGGCGGCCGAAAAGCACGAGCGGGAGGTGCAATACTTCAAGCGTCACTAGGCGGGCTGTTAGCGCCGCCGATCCCGGTCCCCAGAACGTGAGCACGTCGCCCTTGCGGCGGGCCGCAAAAACGACAATCTTTGCGGCGACGAAACGCTGCCCGTTCCCGGAGATTCTGCGCCTGTGACTTCGCTGCTGCGCCTCGCCGCCCGCCCGGTCGTGTCGTCGATCGCCATCCTGGCCCTCAGCCTGCCGGCCCTCGCTTCGACGCCCGGGGTCGCTCAGGGGCCGAGCGGCTTTGGCAGCTATCTCGCCGGCCAGGAGGCGCTGCGCAACCTCGCGACCGGTGACGCCGCGCGCTACCTGCACGACGCGACGCTCGCCGAGTGGAACAATCCGTCGGTGGTTACGCGCACCTTTCTCGCCTACCTCGCCAACGGCGATATCGACCACGCGGTGAGCCTTGGCCGGCATCTCGTCGAGCTTCGCCCGGATTTCGTGCTCGCCAAGGTCGTGATCGCGACGGCCGAGCTCAAGGACCGGCGTTATGACGCCGTCGAGACCCTCCTCGCCAACGCACCTGCCGACGATTTCGCCGGGATCAGCGCCGCGATACTGCGCGCCTGGGCTTTCATTGGGGAGGGGCGGCGCGACGCCGCCTTTGGCGTCCTCGACAAGCTCAACGGCGCGGGGCTCGGGGATTTTCTCGCCTTCCATCGCGCCCTGATGGCCGATGTCGCTGGCGACACCGCCGATGCCGTCAACCTTGCCGGCAAGGCCTATCAGGCGAGCCCCAACGCCTCGCGCATGGTCGAGGCTTACGCCCGCATACTGGGCGATGCCGGCCGCTTCGACGACGCGCTCGCCGTGGTGAAGAAGTTCAACCAGCAGGGCCTCGGCGACCCGATGGTCGATTCGGTGCAGAAGGCGCTCGCCGCGCACCAGCGGCCCGGCATGCTCGCGCCCAATGCGCAGAGTGGCGCCTCGCAGATGTTCCACGGCATTGCCGTGGCGCTCGCCCGCGACGGCAATAATGACCTCGCGATCAGCCTCTTGCAGCTCGGGGCCTATCTCGACCCCCACAACGAGCTCATTCCGCTGCTGATCGGGCAGCTGCTCGACAATGCCGGCCAGCACCCGGCAGCCAACGCCCAATATTCGAAGGTGCCGCCGGATTCGCCGATGCGCCTCATCGCCGAGGTGCGCATCGCGCAGAACTACGACGACATGGGGAACCGCCCGGAGGCGCTGGCCCAGCTGCGCCGGATCGCGGCCGACCATCCCAACAACATCGACGCGCTGACCGTCCTGGCCGAGTTGCTGCGCACCGACAAGCAATACGAGGAAGCCGCCAAGGTTTACACGCAGGCGCTGGGGGCGACGACGGGCGACAAGCCCGGGGACTGGGTGCTTTATTACGAGCGCGGCATCGCCTATGAGCGCTCCAAGCACTGGAACGAAGCGCAGCCCGATTTCCTCAAGGCGCTGAAGCTCAATCCCGGCCAGCCGCAGGTGCTCAACTATCTGGGCTATACCTGGGTGGACAAGGGCGAGAACCTGCAGCAGGCCCTGGGCATGATCCAGCAGGCGGTGAAGACAACCCCCACCGACGGCTATATCGTCGACAGCCTCGGCTGGGCCTTCTACAAGCTCGGCCGCTTCAGCGACGCCGTCAAGACGCTCGAGCAGGCGGTGCAGCTCAAGCCCAACGATCCGCAGATCAACGACCACCTCGGCGATGCGTACTGGAAGGCAGGGCGCAAGCTCGAAGCGCACTTCCAGTGGAACATCGCCGCGGCGCTCGATACCGACGGGCTGCTCAAGAACGAACTGGCTAAGAAACAGGCCAACGGACTCGACGCCGATACGGCGGACAACTCGCCGAGCCCGGCCCCCACGGCAACCCAGTAAGCATTGCTGCTCGAGTCGGCTCCCGCCAAGATCAACCTGGCCTTGCACGTGGTGGGTCGGCGGCCCGACCGCTATCATGAGATCGAGAGCCTCGTCGCTTTCGCCGACATTTGCGACGAGCTCGAAGCGCAGCCCGCCGAAGCCGACCGGCTGAGCCTGAGCGGGCCCTTTGCCGATGCCCTGCGGCCGGGCGAGGCCAATCTCGTGACCCGTGCCCTCGCGGCCTTCCGACGGCAATGGCCCGATGCGGCTCCGCCCGGCCTTCACGTCTTGCTGCGCAAGAACCTGCCGGTCGCGGCGGGCCTTGGCGGCGGCTCCGCCGATGCCGCGGCGGCGCTGCGGCTTCTCGCCCGCCTCGCCCCGGCGCCGCCCCCGATGCCGGAACTGATGCGGCTGGCTGCCGGCCTCGGAGCGGACGTGCCGATGTGCCTCGTCTCCCGGCCCGCGGTCGTCACCGGCATCGGCGAGCGCGTGACGCCGCTCGCCGGCTTCCCGGCCTGCCACGTCGTGCTCGTCAATCCGCTCATTCCGGTCTCCACCGCTGACGTCTTCCGGCAGCTCGAAAACCATCAGAACGCGGTCTTGCCGCGCCTTCCCGATCCCCTCACGCGGCCGGCGCAACTGGGGCTCTTCCTCCTCGAGACCCGCAATGATCTCGAGCCGCCGGCGATCGCCCTTGCGCCCGCGATTGGCGACCTGATCGGCCGTGTCGGCGAACTATCGGGCTGCATGCTCGCCCGCATGTCGGGCTCGGGCGCGACGGTATTCGGGCTGTTCGGCTCGGGCGCGCTGGCCCATCAGGCGGCGCACGATCTGCGCGCGGCCTATCCCGGCTACTGGGTTGCGGCGGCGCCGCTTCTCGGCGGAGAGGCTTGACCGGGCGCGGTGTGCACCCGCCGCGTCAATAGGCTCGGCTGATGTAGAACTCGGCGACGTCGCTCAGCAGCGTCCGGCCGTCCGAGGGGGGCAGCGCCCGAAGTGCCTCGCGAGAGCGATGCACGTGGTGCCGCGCCTTTTCGATCGTGCGGTCGAGCGCGCGATGCCGGTTGAAGATGCCGACGATCTGCGCCAGCGCCGTGTCGGACGCGTCGGGCTGGCCGAGCGTGTTCGAGATGATCTCCCGCTCGCCGGGATTGGCCTCCTCGAGCGCCAGAATGACCGGCAGCGTCATCTTGCCTTCCCTGAGGTCGTCCCCGGTGTTCTTGCCGAGCGTGCCGCGTTCGCCACGATAGTCGAGCACGTCGTCGACGAGCTGGAAGGCAAGGCCGAGTTCGAGCCCGTAATTGCGCATGGCATCGCGCCCGATGGCGTCCGCCCCGCCCGCGACCGCACCCACTTCCGCCGCGGCCTCGAACAGCGTTGCCGTCTTGGCGCGGATGACCTGCTCGTATTCGGCGGGCGTGGTCGTCAAATCATTGGCCTTGGCGAGCTGGAACACTTCGCCCTCGGCGATGATCGTCGCGGCCTTGGCGAGAATGTGCAGCGCCTCGAGGTCGCCGGCTTCGACCATCATCAGGAAGGCCTGCCCGAGCAGGAAATCGCCGACGAGCACGCTCGCGGGATTGCCCCAGATCATCCGGGCCGCCGGGCGGCCGCGCCGCATGTCGGAGTCGTCGACGACGTCGTCGTGGAGCAGCGTGGCGTTGTGCATGAACTCCACGGCAGCCGCATAGTTGATCTGGGCCCCGCTGGCGCGCCCGAAAATCTGCGCCGCCGCAATCGTCAGCATCGGACGGAGCCGCTTGCCGCCGGCCTCGATGAGATACCGGGCGAGCTCGGGCACCATCTCCACATGCGAGTTCGCACGGCTGAGAATCAGCTCGTTGACCTTGCCCATGTCGTCATGGGTTGCGTCGAGCAGCCGCTCCAGTGCACCGGCCCCCACGGGATCTGCCAACGCTCGGGACTCAGACAAAGCCATCCAGTTCCTTGCCGTGCCGGCAATTCCGGTTGAGCCGCGCGCCGCGCCCGCTATGCTGACCCCTCAGCGGACGAACGGCTGCGATGCCTCTAGACCACGGCTCCGATATTGTAAACCAAGCCGTCACTAGCGACGCCTTCCTGGGCGGGCGCCTCAAGCTGCTGCAGCCTCGGGCCGGCTTTCGAGCGGGCCTCGATTCCGTGCTGCTGGGGGCGGCCGTCGGGGCCGCACGGGGCGCGCTGCTCGACCTCGGCGCGGGCGTCGGGACGGCGGCCCTGGTGGCGCTGACACATCGCCCGGAGCTCTCGGCGCTGTTGGTCGAAAACGAGCCCGAGGCCCTGGAGCTTGCCGCGCAAAACATCGCCGCGAACGGTTTTGCCGGCCGCGCCGAGCCGATCCCGCTCGACATACTCGATTCCGCCGCCGCGCATGCGGCCGCTGGCCTGCGGCGCGATCACTATGCGGCCGTCATTGCCAACCCGCCGTTCTTCGCGGCCGGGCAGGGGACCCGCGCCCGTGGCGCCGAACGGGCGCGTGCGCGCCAGATGGATGCCGCCGCCCTCGACACCTGGGCGAGGGTGGCTGCGGGGGCAGCGGCGCCCGCGGGCGAGGTGATCTTCGTGATGCCGGCCGAGGCCTTGGCGCCGCTCCTCGCGTCATTCGACCGGCGCTTCGGTGCATTAACCCTGTTGCCCCTCGCCCCGCGCCCCGGCCTACCGGCGAGCCGGGTGCTGATCCGAGGCATCAAGGGCTCCCGCGCTCCCCTGACACTGCTCTCGACGCGCGCACTGCACGAGATGGAGGGCAACGCCTTTTCGCCCGAGTTTGTCGCCATCCTCACCGGCGCGACCCCGCTTCTCTGGTAAAATCCCCTGGAGGCGCTTACATGGCCGGCACGATGTCGCTGGAAAAGACCACCGCTGTGCCCCCCGCTACCGGCTTTCGCGGCTGGCTGCGCCGCCGCTTCGGACGTGGTGGCCCCATCATTCCCGTCATTCGATTGCAGGGCATCATCGCGGCCGATCTCCGCCCCGGCCGCATCAACATCAACAGCGTTGCCCCGCTGCTGCAGAAGGCGTTTGCCATGAAGGCGGCGCCGGCGGTCGTGGTGATCATAAATTCGCCCGGCGGCTCGCCCGTGCAGTCGCGCCTCATCGCCAAGCGCATCCGCGACCTCGCCGACGAGAACGGCAAGCGGGTTTTGGTCTTCGTCGAGGACGCAGCCGCCTCGGGCGGCTATTTCATCGCCGCGGCCGGCGATGAAATCATCGCCGATCCTTCCTCAATCGTGGGCTCGATCGGCGTCATCTACGCAGGGTTCGGTTTTCCGCAGGCCATGGAGCGGCTCGGCGTCGAGCGGCGCGTCTATACCGCGGGGCGCAACAAGTCGACACTCGATCCTTTCCTTCCCGCCAAGGAATCCGACATCGAGCGGATCAAGGCGAACGAACTCGACATCCACCAGGTCTTCATCGGCTTCGTGAAGGCACGGCGCGGCCAGAAACTCAAGGCCGACGACGACACGTTGTTCACCGGCGAATGGTGGAGCGGCCTGCGCGGTCTCGAGCTCGGCCTCGTCGACAGCCTCGGCGATACCCACCAGGTCCTGCGCGAGCGCTTCGGTCCCGACGTGCGCATCCGTCCGTTGACCCAGAAGCGGCCGTTCTTCAGCCTGCCGCGCTTCGGCATCCTGGGAGACGCTGGGGCCGGGGGGCTCGCCGCCGACGCGCTCGCCGCAATCGAGGAGCGCGCCCTGTGGTCGCGGTTCGGGCTCTGACATGACCGCGATCATCCTGCGCGTCATCATCTACGCGGCGATCGCCGCCTTCATCTACTACGCCGCCAAGCGCCTGTGGCGTGACCTTGGCGCCGCCTTCCGCGGTCCGGGCGAGGTCCCTCCGCGTCCGTCCCCGAAGGTGAACGAGAGCCGGTCCCCCGACGTCATCGAGCTCAAGCGCGGCGCCGACGGCGTTTACCGCCCGCCGGGTGACGACCGGCGCTGAGGGGCCGCACGGCTCTTGCGCCGTTGACCACCCGGCTCGCCGCCACTAGTTTCCGCGGCGATCCGAGGAATGCCCGATGACCGAAGCCGTAAAAGCCGACATGGACCCCAAAAACTCGTTTCAGGGCCTCATCCTGACGCTGCAGAATTTCTGGGCGGCCCATGGCTGCGTGATCCTTCAGCCCTACGACATGCCGATGGGCGCCGGCACCTCGCACGTGGCGACTGCGCTGCGGGCGCTCGGCCCCAAGGCGTGGAACGCGGCCTATGTGCAACCATCGCGGCGCCCGAAGGACGGCCGTTATGGCGAAAATCCAAACCGGCTCCAGCACTATTATCAGTTCCAGGTCATCCTGAAGCCCTCGCCCGAGAACCTCCAGGAGCTCTACCTCGAGTCCCTCGCCGCCATCGGGCTCGATTCGAGGCTACACGACATCCGCTTCGTCGAGGACGACTGGGAAAATCCGACGCTCGGCGCCTGGGGTCTCGGCTGGGA
>DASZTU010000340.1:0-11724 GCA_035547975.1 Devosiaceae bacterium
ATCCACCCCCGGCTCGCGCTGCATGAGGGCAACGAAGAGGTCGCTGAGGGTCGGCGTCGTGACCGTGCCGAACGGGGCGAGCTGGTCGCGCGCGACCCCATCGAAGATCATCACCGACTGGCCGAAGCGGGTTTCGGCAAAAACCGGCCGGAAGGCCCGTGCCGCCTCGGCGTGCTCGGGCGAATGAACCAGCTGCGTGAAGCGCGCGGCGACCTCGGACATCGGACAATCGAGGATCAGCCGGCCGTCGCGCATGAACATCACGTCGGTCAGCAGGAACTCGATCTCGTCCACCTGGTGGGTGGTGATGAGCAGCGTGCGCTCGCCGGTCATGTAGTCTTCGATCAGCCGGCGGTAGAAGCGCTTGCGGTAGGTGATGTCGAGACCGAGCGTCGGCTCGTCGAGGACCAGCAGACGGGCATCGATCGCCAGCACGACCGCAAGGTGCAGTTGCGCCATCATGCCCTTGGAGAGGTTGCCGACCTTGAGCTCCGGCCGGATGTCGGTGCCCTCGAGGAACTTGGTGGCGCGCTCGGCGGAAAAGTTCGGGTGAATGTCGGTGAGGAGATGGAAAAGTTCGCGCACGAGGAGGAAGCGCGGCAGGCTCGCGACATCGGAAATGAAGGCGATGTCGCGCATCAGCCGGGCCCGATGCCGGAAGGGATCGAGGCCCAGCACCTTGAGCGAGCCGGAATAGGAGGTGAGGCCCAGAAGCGCGTTCAGCGTCGTCGTCTTCCCCGCCCCGTTGTGGCCGATGAGGCCATAGATGCGGCCGGGCGGGATATCGAAATCGAGGCCGTGAACGATTTCCCGGCGGCCGAAACGCTTGCTGAGGCCGCGGGCCGAGACGATCGGCGGCGCGCCGGGCGGCGGCGCGGGATGCGGGATGGCTTCAACCATGGAATCCCTGCGAGGAACGTCGGATGGGCGCCACCATAGCGCGCGCCGTTGGCCGAAGCGATTGCCGAGAAGGGCAGCAAACCCCGTCCACCCCGTCGGGCGGATCGGCGGGGCAAAACCGGAAGCCACCTTTCCTGCAACCGCGCTGGATGCTATGGCGACGGGTTGTGATCTCTGGCGGCAGGGTCCATTGGGGACCGGATCATCAGGAGCGTGGGACAGGCCGATGGCCGACATTCTTGACTACTGCGAGGGGCAGCCGGTCGTTCACTTCCAGTCCGGCGAAACCATCATTCCGGAGGGCGCCCGGCTCGGCCGGCTGTTCGTGCTGGTGGATGGGCAGATCGAGGTGATCCGCAAGGACACCCAGGTCAGCTACGTCGATGAGCCCGGGTCCGTGTTCGGCGAAATGAGCGTGCTGCTCGACATGCCGCACAGCGCAACCGTCAAGGCGCTGTCGGACGTCGACGCCCATGTGATCGAGGACGCCATGCGCTTCCTCGAGTCGCGGTCGGAGGTCGCCATCCACCTCGCGACGCTTTTGGCGCGGCGGCTCTACTACACCACGACCTATCTGGTGGATCTGCAGCAGCAATCGGAAGGCCGCCGCCGCGACCTCGACGTGGTCGACCAGATTCTCGGTTCGCTCGTCGACGAATCGGATCTTCGGGGTGAGGAAGCGCCGGCCGACCCGGAGCCGGCGGAAGCCGAGACCGGCGCCGCAACGCAGGCGAAGCCGGCGCGCCGGCGCAGCGCAAAGAAGAAGGCGGAGTAGGTTTCGGCCGCTCCGCGGCGGGTTCAGATCACGCCGAGGGCACGGAGCGCGAAATAGATCATCCCGGCATAGGTCAGCTGGTGAAACAGCTGGTCGAGGCCATGGAGCGCCCAGAACCGCTGGGCGTCCTGGTCGGGATCGACGCCGTGGCCGTAATAGACTTTGGCGAAATCGAAGGCGTAGTGGATGACGAACTCGGCGGCCAACAGCTCGACGATGGCGAGCGGCGGCACGCGCGCGACGGCGAGGACGATCGCGGAGAGCGCCACGTGCACCCCGGCGTGGGCGTAGCCGCCGGGCCGCACCAGGCTGCCCTTGCCCGCAATCATCCAACCGGTCTGCAACAGGTAGTCGGCGACAAAGTGCTTCAGCTCGAAACCGATGAGCAGCAGCAGCACCAACCCGAACATGAAGACCCCCCGAGCCATGTTCTGTTAGCAAGCCCCATACCCCCTGGGCAATCGCCTTCGCGCGCGGGTCGGGGCGCCGCTCTTGTTCGCCGGGCGGCGGGCCGATTCGACGATAGCACCGAAAGCCGCATGCAAGCTGAAGGGTTCGTTCAGGCCGGGTTCATCCGCGGGGGAGAAAGAGACAACCTTTGCCGCTCTCGTCAGCGGGGACCCGGCAATGCTATGTTGAAGGCTTCGACGACCAATTCGCCCGGGGAGTGTCCAGCATGCGCCGCTTCGCTACCCTGCTTGCGGTTCTCGGCTGCCTGACATCGGGCGCCGCGGTCGCGGCCGCAACACCGGCCGGAACGGCCGTGGGCGTCAACCCCAGTGCCACGGACGTCGTCGCCAACACCAGCCGCACCCTCGTCGTCGGGTCGGACGTCGCCGTGGGCGACCGGATCGTCACCGGCCCGACCGGGCAGGTGCAGCTCATCTTCCACGACGACACGCATCTCGTGGTCGGCCCGAGCTCCTCGCTCGTGGTCGAAAGCTACCTGCTGCGCGGCGGCAGCCAATCGGTTGGGAAGTTCGCGGTGAGCGCGCTCGGCGGGACGTTCCGGTTCATCACGGGACAGAGCGACCACAGCGCCTACACCATCTCGACCCCGACCGGCACGATCGGCGTGCGCGGCACGGCCTTCGACTTCACGGTGGCGGGGTTACACAAGCCGGCGAAGCCCACCGACTTCCTCCCCGGCACCACCGTCGCCCTGTTCAAGGGGCAGGTGCAGCTGTGCAATCTCGCCGGCAAATGCGTGATTTTGACGTCGCGGTGCGATGCGGGCTTTGCCGATACGAGCAAGACCGAAAGGGTTGGGCCGTTTCAGGCAATCGACCTCGGGCTGAGGGCCCGCTTCCGCTACATCCAGTCGGAACGGCCGCTCCTCGAGCCGTTCAGGATTCGCGAGTCGCGCCTCTGCTTCATCAACAACAACCAAAATCCCGGCGGACTCTCGCTGCCGAGCAGCAGCCCCGGTTCGGCGCCGCCGAGCAAGCCGCCGCCCGGACGAGGCACCAGGGGCTAGCCGCCATCGCGAGCGGCACGCGCGGGTCATGTGGCGACGGCATCTGCTCCCGGCCCTGCTGGGCTTTCTGATCATCGCGGGGCTCGTCGGCCTGCGGCTTGCCGATCCCTACCCCGTGCGCGTCGCGCGCGACATCGCATTCGACGTCCTGCAGCAGCTGGCGCCGCGGGCGAAATCCGACCTCCCGGTGCGGGTGGTGGATATCGACGAGGAATCGCTGCGCCGCATCGGCCAGTGGCCCTGGCCGCGCAGCGAACTGGCGACGCTGACGCGGCGGCTTGGCGAGCTCGGCGCGGCGGCGATCGCATTCGACGTGCTGTTTCCCGAACCCGATCGGCTGTCGCCCAGCCGGCTCGCGATGACGCCCCTCGCCTGGGCGCGCCTCACCCCGGGCCCGGACCTGCCGGACAATGACGCGCTGTTTGCCGATGCACTGCGATCCACCCCGTCGGTCCTCGGGTTTGCGGTCTCGACGGCGACCAAAACCCTGCCGACCGCGCCCAAGAGCGGGTTTGCCATTTCGGGGACCGATCCCACGGGCGCGATCCCCCAGGTTTCGGGCGCGGTGCTGCCGATCGCGCAACTGGGGGACGCGGCGGCGGGCCTTGGCGCGCTGAGCCTTCAGAGCAATGACAGCGGCAGCATCGTGCGGGAGCTGCCGCTCGTATGGTCGGCCGGCAATCAGCTCTATCCCGCCCTCGCGGCGGAGGCCCTGCGCGTGGCGCTCGGCGCCCAGACCATCGTCGTTTTCGGCGACACGGCCGGACAGGGCTATGTCGATGGCGTGCGCATCGGCGATTTCACCATTCCCACCGACGCATCCGGCAACCTCGTCCTCTACTACACGCGACCGGACCCGGCGCTCTTCGTTTCGGCGCGCGACATCCTCGGGCCCGACTACCGGGAGATGGAGCCGCTGATCAAAGGCGAGATCGTGCTGATCGGCACTTCCGCGAGCGGCCTCCTCGACCTTCACACCACCGCGCTCGGCGATTCCGTGCCGGGCGTTTCGATCCACGCGCAGGCGCTCCAGCAGATCCTCTCGGGGACATACCTCACCCGGTCCGACTGGGTGAGCGGGCTCGAGATCGCGAGTTTCGTGCTGATCGGCATCCTGGTAGTTGCGTTTTTGCTGCGTGTGGGGCCGCTCGCCGCCCTGCTGATCGGGCTAGGGCTGCTGGTCGCCCTCGCGGGTACGAGCTGGGTGCTGTTCACCCGGTACGGGCTGCTCCTCGACCCGAGCTTTCCCCTGTTCGGCACGTTCGTCCTCTACTCGGCCATGGTGTTCTTGCGCTTTGCCATCACCGATGGCGAACGCCGGCAGATACGGCGCGCCTTTGCGCATTACGTCGCGCCGGCCCTGCTGACGCGCATCGAACGGTCGGGTGACACGCTGAAGCTCGGCGGGGAGGTGCGCGATCTCACCGTGATGTTCGCCGACGTGCGCGGCTTCACGCCGATCAGCGAGGCGATGGCGCCCGAAGAGCTGCTCACCATGCTCAACACGCTGTTCGGTGCGCTCGGCGCCGAGGTCGTGGCGCAATATGGCACCATCGACAAATTCATCGGCGACGCATTGATGGCGTTCTGGAACGCCCCGGTCGACGTCGCCGATCACCCGCGCAAGGCGTGCCTCGCCGCGCTCGGCATGCGGGCGCGGCTGCGGGCCCTCAACGCCGCCGATGGCTTTGGCCGCAAGGCGGCGGGGCGGAACCCGGCGGAATTGCAGATCGGGGTGGGCATCTCCACCGGCCCGGCGCTCGTCGGCAATATGGGGCTCGAGAGCCGCTTCGACTATTCCTGCCTGGGCGACACGGTGAATGTCGCGAGCCGCGTCGAGGGCGCGTGCAAAATGGTCGGCTACGACATCGTGGTCGTCGAGGAGACGCGGGAACGCGCCGGCGATCTCGCGTTTCTCGAAGCCGGATCGCTGCGCCTCAAGGGCAAATCGGCACGCGAGCCGATCCACCTTCTGGTGGGCGATGCGGTGATGGCGCAGAGCGCCGCCTTCGCCGCCCTCGCGGAAGCGCACCAGCTGGCGCTCGCGGCGATACGGGCGGGGAGCGGCGGCGAGGCCGCCATCGCCCGCTGCGCCGAGCTCGCCCAGGCGGTCGATGCCGGACTTTCCCGCTTCTACGACCTGATCAGGGAGCGGACCGCGGACTTCGCCGAAGCGCTCACGCCGGCAGCCTGAAGCGCCAGAAGGCGCCGGGTGGCTGGCTCTCCTCGATGCGGATGACTTCGTTCCATTTCGCGGTGCGCTCCGACCGGGCGATCGAGCCGACCTTGATCTGGTCCGCGAGCAGACCGACCGCGAGGTGGCTCAGCGTCACGTCCTCGCTCTCCCCCGAGCGGCCGGACATGATGGTATTCCAGCCGAGCGCGCGGGCCGCGGCCGAGGCTTCGATCAGTTCGGTCAGCGTTCCGCACTGGTTGGACTTGAGCAGCACCGCGTTGCAGGCGCCCCGGGCGGCGGCGGCCCGGATCAGCGCGGCATTGGTCGTCAGGTAGTCGTCCCCGATGATCTGCATGCCTCGGCCGAGGCGCGCCGTGACCCCGACCATGCCGATGTCGTCGTCTTCTCCCAGCGGATCCTCGAGCGAGACGATGGGATAAGCCTTCCCCCAGCTATCGAGGAGGTCGATCATTTCCGCCGCCGAGAGGGTGCGGCCTTCGAGCGTGAGCCGGTAGCCGCCGTCCACGGCGAATTCGCTCGCCGCCACGTCGAGGGCGACCGCGATGTCGCGCGCGGGATGGAAACCGGCGTCGTCGATGGCCCGGGTAAGGAGGTCGAGGCCTTCCTCATTGGCCGAGAAATCGGGCCAGACGCCCCCCTCGTCGGCGACCCCGTTGAGCTTCCCCCGCTTGACCATGGCGAGCGAGGCGGCACGATAGACCTCGGCCGTCCATTCGCATGCCTCGGCAAAGCTCCGTGCCCCGAGGCAAAGAATGAGAAAATCCTGGATGTCGATGCGGTTACCGGCGTGCCGGCCGCCGCCGAAAATCTGAATCATCGGCATCGGCACATGCGGCGTCTCGGGCAGATCCGCGACGCGCCTGAGGTGTTGCCAGAGCGGCAGATCGAGGGCGCCGGCTGCCGCCCAGGCAACCGCCGAGGAAACGGCGACGAGGGCGTTGCCCCCGAGCCGGGTCTTCTGCGGCGTGCCGTCGAGCGCGATCAGGGCCGCGTCGATCGCCGCCTGATCGGCGGCGTCATGCCCCGCGAGGGCCGGGGCGATGACCTCGTTTACGGCGGCAATGGCCCGGTTGACGCCATAGCCGCCGAGGCGCGAGCCGCCGTCGCGGAGGTCTAGCGCCTCGCGCCGGCCGGTCGAGGCGCCCGAAGGCGCGATGGCCCGGCCCCGCGTGCCGGATTCGAGGCGAACCTCGGCCTCGACGGTCGGGCGACCGCGCGAGTCCCAGACCTGGCGGGCGCGGATATCCGCAATGGCCGTTGCCGCCATCATTCCTCCTCGTCGAAATGGGCACGGACGTGGGCGAGCACGGCGGCGACGCTTGTGCCCGGCTGTGCGATCAGCGGCATGGCGATGTCGCGGACGCTCTGCTGCTCCGACGGCGTCAGATACTCGACCGGCGACTTGCCGTCGACGCGCGCCAGCATCAGGCAGGGGAGGAGAACCGCCACCCGGCACTCGGTTTCGCGCCGCAGTCGTTCGGGAAAATGGCCGAGCCAGGTGGCGAGGAATGCCCTCGCCTGGTCCAGCAGCACCCCGCGGATCGCCGGCAGGTGGAGGGACTTCAGCACCAGATGGTTGAGGCAGAAGGCGGCGTCGAACGCCGGGTCGCCATACCAGGCGCATTCGGCGTCGAGCAGCACCGGGTGGCCGTCGCGGCGGCTGACGAGGATGTTCTTGGGGCTGACGTCGCCGTGGACGAGCGCAACCCGGGTCGCGGCGGTTTCGGCGAGGCAGGCGAGGATGGGCGCAGCGAGGGCCGGATGCCGCGACGCGAGCGTCCGCAGATAGGGATCGAGGCGCAGCGAGTCGAAGAGCGCGTCGGTCGCGAATGCCTCAGCCGTAGCCGGATCATCGAGCGTCGCAGCGTGGATGCGGCCAAGGGTTTCGGCCACGGCGACGGCCGTTTTCGGCTCCGCGCGGCCGGCCAGCAGTTCGGCCTTCCACAGCAGATAGTCCGCGGGCGGCAGGTATTCGAGCAGAGCAATGCCATGCCCGGCATCCTCGCCGAGGACTCTTGGGGTTGCGCCGGGAACGATGTCGCCGGCACGGCGCAGCCAGGCGACCTCGTAGTGGTTGCGCTCGAGCGGCGCCCGCCAGTCGCTGCTGACCTTGAGCCGCGGCAGGGCGCGCTTGGCGCAGACCAGCCGGCCATCGGCGAGGCGAATGCGCACGATGTCGGACGAAACCCCGCCCGTCAGGGGCTCGACCGAGAACTCCGGCCCAGTGGCGAGCCCCGCGGCGGCCAAAATCGGGGGCAGCAGCGTTTGCCAGCTTTCCTCGGCCATCCGTCTTCCCCGGCATCCAGAGCGCCGCCCCATGCATCGCTCCTTTGCGAAAAACGCGCAGCGAACGTGCGAAAGTCAAGCCCGATGCCCACCTAAGCCGTTCGCCGGGCACGGTTTTGCTTCCCGCCTGAGGGATCCTATTCAGCCCCGGTTAACGCTGCCGCGCCGGACCGGACACGGGGCTGGCAGGCGGCGCTTGCAATGATAAGGGCACTTATTATATGTGGGCCTATGGTAAGCACACATAGCAAATGGACGGATTCGAGCGCGCTGCAGGAGAAGCGGAAACACTTCGGCTACGTGATTCACGATGTGGCCCGCCAGCTCCGGCGGCATTTCGACGCCGAGGCGCAGCGCCATGAACTGACGATGCCGCAGTGGCGGGTGATCGCGCAACTTTCGCTCGCCGACGGGGTTTCGCAGGTCGCGCTGTCATCGCTGTGCGAGACCGACCCGATGACCATCAGCGGGGTGGTCGAGCGGCTCGAGGCCAAGGGCCTCGTCGAGCGTCAGCCGGATCCCGCCGACAGCCGCGCCAAGATCGTTTTGATCACGCCGAAGGCGCGCGCGGTGGTCGCGAAGATGAAGCTTTTGGCCGACGAAGTTTACTCGACGGCATTTCAGGGCATCTCGGATGCCGACCGGGAGACGACCCTCCGCGTACTTAATCAGATGAGCGCGAACCTTTCGGGCCAGCGCACGACGAGCAAGGAAGAATTGGTATGAATGCCCGCGTAAAGCAGCCCGTTACGGGCGAGGCCGAAGTTGTGCCGATGCCGACGAGCAATTCCAATAGTGCAGTTGCCGCCGCGAACGCACCGGCCACCGCAGAGGCACCGCGGCCGGCCCAGCCCAGCCCGGGGCCGGCTGCGGCCCCACCGGCGGCCGCAGCCCCCGAAGCGCCGAAGAAGCGGCGCGGCGTGCGGCGCATCGTGCTCATGGTCGTGGTGCCGCTGATCCTCGTCGTCGGGGGTGGGTATTTCTGGCTCACCGGCGGGCGTTACGAGGACACCGACAACGCCTATGTGCAGCAGCCCAAGGTTTCCCTTTCCGCCGACATTTCCGGCAAGATCGTCGAGGTCGACGTGAAGGAGAACCAGACCGTCAAGGCGGGCGACCCGCTGTTCAAGATCGACCCCGAGCCCTACAAGATCGCCCTCGCGCAGGCGGACGCCGCTCTGGCGCAGGCGCGGCTGAGCGTCGAGCAGATGCGCGTCGCGCTGACCACCGCCCAGACCAAGCTGGCCTCCGACCAGGCGACGCTCGACATCCAGCAGCGGTCACAGGCCCGCAATACCGAGCTCGCCACCAAGGGCGTCGCGACGCAGTCGGCGGTCGACCAGGGCGCGCTCGCCCTGCAGCAGGCCCAGTCGACGGTCGAGCAGGACAAGCAGGCGGTGCAGAGCGCGCTCGCGGCGCTCGGCGGGGACGCGAACATCAAGACGGACGACGTGCCGGCGGTTCGCCAGGCGCAGGCCGCCGACGACCTCGCCAAGCGCAACCTCGCCAAGACCACGGTCGTCGCGCCTGCCGATGGCGTGATCAGCCAGGTGGAAAGCCTCAACGTCGGCCAGTTCGTCAATGCGGGCACGACCATCGTGAGCATGGTGGGGAACGGGGCGACCTGGGTCGAAGCCAATTTCAAGGAAACGCAGCTCGAGCACATCAAGCCCGGACAACCGGCCGACGTGAAGGTCGATACCTATCCGGGCACGACGCTCCACGGCACCGTCGAAAGCATCGGGGCGGCCACGGGTGCCGAGTTCTCGCTCATCCCGGCGCAGAACGCGACCGGCAACTGGGTCAAGGTCGTGCAGCGCATTCCCGTGCGGATCAAGGTCACGGCCAATCCGGACGAGCCGCTGCGCACCGGCATGAGCGCGACGGTCACGGTCGATACCGGCAAGAGCACGCTCGACAAGCTCATGGGGCACTGATCCCACCATTCGGCGGCGCGGCCCATGCTGCGCCGCCCAGTCTGTTCCGGAGGCCACCATGGCCAAAGCTCCCCAAGCCGTTTCCGCCCCGACGGTAATCGTCAAGCATCGCGGTCTGCTGACCGTCGCGCTGATGCTCGGCACGATCATGCAGGTGCTCGACACCACGATCGCCAACGTGGCGCTGCCGCATATGGCCGCCTCGCTCGGCGCGGCACAGAACGAGATCACCTGGGTCCTCACCTCCTATATCGTGGCGGCCGCCATCGCGACGCCGCTCACCGGCTGGATGTCCGACCGCATCGGCCAGAAGCGGCTGTTCATCTTCTCGGTCATCGGCTTTACCATCGCCTCGGCGCTCTGCGGCATCGCGACGAGCCTCGACGAGATGGTGCTGTTCCGCATCCTCCAGGGCATCTGCGGCGCCATGATTGCGCCGCTCGCGCAGACGGTGATGCTCAACATCAACCCGAAGGAGCGCATCGGCCAGGCCATGGCCATCTACGGCATGGGCATCATGGTCGCGCCCATCATCGGGCCGACGCTGGGCGGTTACCTCACCGAAAGCTTCGACTGGCGCTGGGTGTTTTTGATCAACCTGCCGGTCGGCGTGCTCTGCGTCACCATGCTCCTGATCTACATGCCCGAGACGACGATCAAGATCCGCCGCTTCGATTTCTTCGGCTTCGGCATGATCGCCCTCGGCATCGGCGCGCTCCAGCTCATGCTCGACCGGGGCGCCGACAACGACTGGTTCAACTCCGCCGAGACATGGGTCGAGCTGGGGCTCGTGATCACGGGTTTCTGGGTCTTCATCGTCCACTCGCTGACGGCCGAAAACCCGTTCATCGACCTGCGCATCTTCAAGGACCGAAACTTCACCATGGGTTCGGCCTTCATGTTCATCGTCGGCATTACGCTGTTCTCCGGCCTCGCGCTCCTGCCGCCGCTGCTGCAGAACCTCATGGGCTACCCGGTGATCTTCTCGTCCGTGATCATGGCGCCGCGCGGCATTGCCACGATGGCGGCGATGATGATCGTCGGCCGGCTCACGGGCAAAGTCGATGCGCGGGTGATGATGCTCTTCGGCATCGGGCTGATGAGCTACTCGCTCTATCTGATGACCGGGTTCGACCTGCAGATGGATTTCTGGCCGGTCATCACCACCGGCATGATCCAGGGCTTCGGCATGGGGTTCATCTTCGTGCCCCTGTCGACGCTCGCCTTCGCGACGATCGCGCCGAGCTTCCGGGCCGATGGCACCTCGATGTTCTCGCTGGTGCGCAATATGGGCCAGGGGGTGGGCATTTCGCTCGTGACGGCGGTGCTGTCGAACATGCTGCAGGTAAACCACGCCGAGGTGGGCGAGCGGCTGACGGCGACGTCACCCCAGGTCGCGACGCAGATGCCGAGTCTCCTCAGCGGCAATTCGCAGGTCGTCGCCATCGTGAACGGCCTCGTGTCGCAGCAGGCGGCGATGCTGTCCTATCTCGACGACTTCGTGCTCATGATGTGGCTCAGCGTTGCGGCGGTGCCGATCATCCTCATGCTGCGCGGCAACAAGCCCAAGGCCGCTCCCGGCGCCAAGCCGAAGACGGCCGAGGAGAAAGCCTTGGAGCGCGCACACGCCATGGCCGAATAGGGGACGGCGACCTCCAGCTCCTGTTCGACCTTGAGGCGCCCCTCTCTCCCGAGGGGCGCCTTGCTGTTTTCGGGTTTGAGGATGCGGTGACTCAGTCCCTGAGCCAGATGTGCCCCCGAAGGCCCCCACACCCGCTCCTTCGGACCGACCTCTCCCCCAAAAGGGAGAGGTGGGGACCGCTTCGCCTCAACCTCACCTCCCCCCTATAGGGGAGAGGTGAAAGGATGCACCGCTTCGCCACATCTCACCTCGCCCCTTTGGGGAGAGGTCGCCGCGCAGCGGCGGGTGAGGGGGAGCATTTCCCTTCTGCCCCCAGGAGGGGAGAGGTTAAGGAGGCGCGCCCCGCGCCTTAAAGGCGATACGCCTTCCTGGCGAGGTTGTAGGCGAGGTCGCGCGCAAGCTCATGCGCCTCGTCGAGGCCGAGCCGGTGATCCGCAACGAGGGTTGCGAGATAGCGGCAATCGACACGCCGCGCCATGTCGTGCCGGGCGGGGATCGAGAGGAAGGCCC
>DASZTU010000341.1:0-7086 GCA_035547975.1 Devosiaceae bacterium
AGCTATCCGCTCTTCTTCGCCAAGGTGTCGACCGCCCTGGCGGGCCCCGAGGACGAAATCGAGGCCCCCACCATGACGAGGGAGCTCGACTACGAGGTCGAGTTCGCCGCGGTGATCGGCAAGCGGCTGACGCGGCCCGCCGAAAGCGAGGTCATGGACGCGATCTTCGGGTATACGCTCCTCAACGACGTCTCGGCGCGCGACGTGCAGTTCGCCGACAACCAGATCACGACTGGCAAGAACTTCGACCGTTTCGCCCCGATCGGCCCCTGCATCGTCACGGCCGACGAAATGACCGCGCCCAATGAGGTGGCGCTCAGGACGCGCCTCAACGGCAGGACGATGCAGGATGGCTCGACGGCCGACTGGCTGTTCCCGCTGCCCCGCCTCATCGGCTACCTTGCCAGCATCATGACGCTCGAGCCCGGCGACATCGTCACCACCGGCACCCCCGCCGGCGTCGGCTATTTCAAGAACCCGCAGGTCTTCATGAAGCCGGGCGACGTGATCGAAATCGAGGCGGAAGGCATCGGCGTTCTGCGCAACCACATCGTGGCACAGGGCAGCCTGGGGGCCTGAGATGGCGGTGCGCGTCGCCGTGGTCGGATGCGGGTATTTCGCCCGCTACCATCTGGCTGCGTGGCAAAAACTCTCTGCGGACGGGGCCGAGCTCGTCGCGGTCTGCGACATCGATCCGGAAAAGGCCCAGCGGGCGGCGGTCGCGACCGGCGCCCGGGCCTTTACGGATGTCGGGGCGATGCTGGCCGAGGCGCGCCCCGAACTCGTCGACATCGCGACGCGCATGGATACCCATGCGGCGCTGGTCACTCAGTGCGCGTTGGCGGGCGCCGCCTTGATCGTGCAGAAGCCCTTGGCACCGACCGGCGAGGAAGCGAGCCGGATCGTCGGCACGGCGCGCGATGCCGGCGTCTTTCTCGCGGTGCACGAGAATTTTCGCTACCAGGCGGCGATGATGCGGGTCGGCGAGTTGCTCCAGAGCGGCGCGATCGGGGCGCCCAACTGGGCGCGGATCGCGTTCCGGACCGGCATCGACGTCTATGCCAACCAGCCCTATTTCTACGACGAAGAGAGGCTGGTGATCCTCGACCTCGGCATCCACCTGCTCGACCTCTCCCGCGTGTTCATGGGAGAGGTCGAGACGGTCTACTGCCAGACGCAGCGGCGAAATCCACGCGTCCGCGCCGAGGATACGGCAACCATCATGCTCAGGCATTCGGCCGGGGCGACGTCCATCGTCGAGTGCACGTACGAGGCGCGGCGGCTGCCGCTCGCCAAGGCGGAGGCGTTCGTGGAAATCGAGGGCACCGAGGGGTCCATCGTGCTCGACCGGCAACTGCAGCTGATGCTGACGAGCCGCGACCATCTCAGCCGCGAGGATCTCGTTCCCGCGGACTTCGATCATTCCGATCCCGCCGCCTATGTGGCGCGGCAGAGCGTCTACGAAGCCTCCCGCCAGATCCTTCGCGCCTACCGGAGCGGAGAGCCGGCTGCGACCTCGGGCGAGGACAACCTCAAGACGTTTGCGCTCGTCGAGGCGGCCTACCGATCGGCGGCGACCGGCCGGGCCGAGCGTCCATGAGCGGGGGTCATGCGGTGATCGTCGGCTTCACCGTCAAAGACGCGGACCGTCCCGCCTTCCTGCGTCTGCTGCGCGAGAATGCGCGCCGGTCGGTGACCGAAGAGGCGGGTTGCCTCAGGTTCGACCTGGTCGAAGCTGACGGCGATCGCGGACAAGTCTGGCTCTACGAGATATATGCCGACCGGCAAGCTTTCGAATTGCACCTGGCGTCGCCGCATTTCCGGGAGTTCGACGGGGCGACGCGCGAGATGATTTCCGGCAAGCAGGTGCTGGCCGGCAGCCTTGAAGAGAACGTCAAGCCGTGAGTGAGCGCGATCTCATCCTCTATGGGACCGAAGAGGAGGTCCCGCCCCTCAGGATCATGGGCTGCGGGCCGTTGGGCTTCGCCCTGAGCGGCGGCAATGTCCGCGACATCACATGGGGCGGAATGGAGGTTTTGCGCGCGATCTCCTTCGTCGTCCGCGACAGCCGTTGGGGCACCTACGCGCCGCCCATTTCCGACCTCGAGATAAGCGAGGCGCCGGACCGGCTGTCGGTCAGCTACGGTGCCGCGGTGGACGGCGCCGAGGGCGATTTTGCCTGGCGCGCCACGATTTCCGCCACGGCGGACGGATCGCTCAGCTTCGAGGCGCGCGGCGGCTCGCGGCGCGGGTTCACGACCAACCGGACGGGGTTCGTCGTCCTTCACCCGCTGGCCGGCGTCGCCGGCCGTCCGGTCGAGGTGCTCCACACCGACGGCAGCCGCGAGACCGCGAGCTTTCCCGAGCTCGTCGATCCCAGCCAGCCCATTTTCGACATCCGGACACTCACCCATTCGCCCGTGCCCGGGCTCACCGTGGCGGTGACCATGGAGGGCGAGGCCTACGAGATGGAGGACCAGCGCAACTGGACCGATGCCTCGTACAAGACCTATGTCCGCCCGCTGGCCAAGGGCTACCCCTATGCCATTGCCGCCGGCGAGGCGGTCGAGCAACGGATCACGCTGAAGATCACCGGCGCCGTACCTGCCGTGCGTGGGACCGCTGCGCGGACGGGCGGACTTAACTTTGCCCCTGCCGGCAAGATGCCGGAAATCGGCCTCGCCCTGACCTCCTGGTCCGACGCTGCGCCGGTCGTGACCTCCTACCTCGTCGGCCGGATCGACCTCAGGGCCGGACCTTCCGATTTGCCGGCCGGGCGGGAGACGCCGGTCGATCTCGACGTCATTATTCCCGGTCGCGATCCGGACCAGGAACTCGCCCGGCTTGCGCACCTTGCCTCAATGCCGCGCCGGGTGCTGGTGGTGCCGGCGCGTGACATGGTCAGCCGCCCGCCCGGTGAGGTTCCGGCGGGTGAGGCGGATGGGGAGGCGATCGTCGCGGCGGCGCGGCGCCTCTTCCCGCGCAGCATGGTTGGGGGCGGCATGCTCGTCGGCTTCCCCGAGCTCAACCGCAACCGGCCGCCGGCCGGCGTCGATTTCGTCGCGCATTCGACCAGCGCGATCGTCCATGCAGCGGACGATCGCTCGGTGATGGAAACCCTCGAGGCGCTGCCCGCCGTGATCGCTTCGGCGCGCGCCTTCGCCGGCGACATCCCCTATCGGCTGGGGCCAGCCACGATTGGGGCGCCGCAGGCGTTCTATCCCGCGCCCTCCGCGCCAAATCCCGAAAACGCCCGCAAGCCCACCGCCGATGCCGACCCCCGGCAGCGCGGCCTCTTTGCCGCGGCTTTCGCCATCGGCTACGCCGCGGCGGTCGCCGGGCAAGTCGAGGCCCTCACGCTTGGAGCGACGAGCGGGGCGGCTGGCATCATGGGTCCGGGCGGGCCCTATCCGATTGCCACGGCGGTCAAGTGGCTGGCCGAACTCGCCGGCTGCCCGTTCCTCCGTGCCACGGCGCCGGCCGGCCTTGCCGTCCTCGCGGCAGAGCACCTCTCCGGGCGGGTGGTGCTCGCTGCGAACCTCAGCGCAAGCCCGGTGGCGCTAGACCTGTCCGGCAGGCACGAGGTCAGCGTGCTCGATGCCGAGGCGCTCGCCCGGGGCCGGGTCGCGCGCCGCAGCGAGGTCAACGGGCCGGTGACGCTCGACGCCTACGCCATCTGCCGCGCCGTCGCCGCGTAAGCCGATGGAGGAGCCGAGCCCCAGCATCCGACGCGTGCTCGCGCGGCTCGCCGACATGCCGGTCGAAAAGGGCACCGCCGAGGAGCTCGGCCCGGCGCGGGCGCGCCGGCGCGCGCGGGCGATCTGGGCCGATTTCTGGAGCGGGGACCCACCGGCGGTCGATCGCGTGGTCGATTGCGCCGTTCCGACCAGCGAGGGCGAGGTGCCGGTGCGGCTCTACGATCCCGCCTCGGACCGCCGCCGGCCGCTGGTTTACGTGCACGGCGGCGGGTTCGTCGTGGGCGACCTCGATACCCACGATGTCATGCCGCGGCACCTCGCGCTCTACTCGGGCCGCCCGGTGATCAGCGTCGGGTATCGTCTGGCGCCGGAATTCCCCTATCCCACGCCCGTGCTCGACATCGTCGCAACGGTCGAGGCCATCGCCGCCAATATGGCGGGTCTCGACATCGACGGGGCAGGGCTCACGCTCGCGGGCGACAGTGCGGGCGCCAGTCTCGCCCTCAGCGCGGCCCTTCGCCTGCGTGGCACGCCGGCCGCGCCTTCGGCGCTGCTGCTCTTCTTCGGCTGCTATGATCCGGGCGGCGCGCTGGCGAGCCGCAGCGCCCACGCGAACGGCTATGGCCTTGCGGCGAGCGATATCCGCTGGTTCTGGCGGCAATACCTCGGTGACCAGCTCGACCGGCCCCCGCCCGACGTTGCGCCCCTCGAGGCGGATCTGCGGGGACTGCCGCCGGTCTATCTCGGGGTCGGGGACTGCGATCCGCTGCGGGCCGACACCGAAATGCTGGCGGCCCGGTTGCGGGAGAGCGGCGCGGCTCCGCTGCTCCGCATCTGGCCGGGGATGATTCACGGCTGCGTCGGCATGGTGCGCATGGTCAACGAGGCGCACGCCCAGCTCGCCGACGCGGCCGTCTGGATTGCCAACTCGCGGCCCTGAATCAGCTTCGCACGCCCGGGTGGGCCGCCAAGCCGGGCCTCAGCGTTCCGTCATTTCGTAATAGTCGCTCAGCGCGTCGCCCAGCAGGTTGAGGCCGAGGATGATGGCCGAGACGGCGACCCCGACGGTGACGGCGAGCCAGGGATTGATGTTGAGATAGTTCTGGGCGTCGCGCAGCATCGAGCCGAAGGAGGGCGCGGGCGGCTGGACGCCGAGGCCGAGGAACGACAGCGCCGCTTCCCACATGATCGCCTGGGCGCCATCGAAGCTCGCGATGATGATGAGCGGCCCGATCATGTTGGGAAGGGTTTCGGTGACGAGGATGCGCAGCTCGCCCGCGCCGAGCCCGCGCGCCGCCTGGATGAACTCCCGGTCCCTCAGCTGGATCGCAACGCTCCTCGCAATGCGCGCGAAATCGGGCACTGCCGCGAGCCCCACGGCGACCATGGCGTTGGTCAGCGAAGGGGTCAGCAGGGCCACGATGACGATGGCGATGAGGACGGTCGGAAACCCCTGGAGGATTTCGGTCACGCGCGAGACGATGAGGTCGGTGATGCCGCCGAGCCCGCCGGCGACGAGGCCGAGGCTGGCCCCGAGGATACCGCCGATCAGCACGACGATCAGCATCGCCTGCGCCGCAACGCCGGCGGAGCCGAGGATGCGGCTGAGCACGTCGCGGCCGAGCGCGTCGGTCCCCAGCCAGTAGCTGCCATTGGGCGGCAGGTTGGCGAGCGAGAGGTCGGTCTCGGTCATCGAGTGCGGCGAAATGAGGGGGCCGAAAACCGCCGCGAAGAGGAAGAGAGTGACGAGCAGCAGCGCCAGGGGCGAGCGGCGCGCGAGATAGGCGAGCATGCCCTGCCGCCGGCGGCGAACCGGCGCCGCGACCGCGATCTCCCCGGCGCTGTGGGCCGCCTCGGTCAACGGACCCGCACGCGGGGGTCGATCAGCGAATAGGCGAGATCGACGAGGAGGTTGACCACGACGTAGCCGGTGGCCGCGACCAGCACCACGCCCTGGATCACGGGGTAGTCGCGGTTGAGCACGGCGCTCATCCCCAGCCGGCCGATGCCGGGGATGGCGAAGATCACCTCGACGATGATGGCGCCCGAGATGAGGAGCCCGAGCTGGAGGCCGATATAGGTGATGGTCGAAATCAGCGTGTTCGGGGCGACATGGCGGAACATGATGCGGCCGATGCCGGCGCCCTTGGCGCGCGCCGTGTCCACATAGTCCTCCCGCAGCACGCTCGCGGCGGCGACGCGCACGAAGCGCACCAGCGAGGGCGTCAGGTAGATCGCGAGCGTGAGGGTCGGCAGGACCAATGAGCGGAGGTTCTGGCCGAGGTTGCGGTTGGCGGGAACGAAACCGCCGGACGGCAGGATGTGGAGCCAGACCGAAAAGATCACGATCAGCAAGAGGCCGACCCAGAAGCCGGGGACGGATATCCCCAGGGTGACGAAGCCCGAGAGCGGCCGCATCCACCAGCTCGCCTGCTTGTGCGCCATCAGCAGACCGAGGGGAATGGAGACAACGACGGCGACGAGGAGGCTCAGCGCGGCGAGCTCGAGGGTCGCCGGCAGGGCGGCGCCGATCAGCCCGAGCACGGGGCGGAAGCTGAGGTTCGAGTTGCCGAGATTGCCCGCGAGCACCTCGCGCAGCCAGATGCCGTAGCGAACCGGCAGCGGTTGGTCGAGGCCCATCAGCCGGTTGACCGCCTCGACGCGCTCGGGCGTCGCCATGTTGCCCAGGAGCACCGCGGCCGGGTTGCCGGGCGCCAGCGCGGTGGCAAAGAACGCCAGCGCGCTGACGCAGAGCAGGGTGATGAAGCCGCCGATGACGCGCCCGAAGATATAGCCGGCCATGTGCTCTCCAGTCGGCGGACGGCGGCCCGAGGGGTCGCCGTCCGGTCTCCAATCGGCGCTAGATGGCGGTGTACTTGTCGATGCCGCTCGGCCCGATGATGAGGCCCTTGCCCGCGTCGCCGGCGCTGAGGAAGAACAGCGGCAGGTGGTCGACGGTCAGCTGCGGCATCTCGTCGAGCAGCAGCTTTTGCAGCTGCTGGTAGAGATCGACCTGCTTCTTGGGGTCGATCTCGGCGGCCGCCTTGGCCACGAGATCGGCATAGCCGGGCGGATTCCAGAGGCTGACATTGCTGGCCGGGGCGAGGTTGGGCGAGTTGAACATGCTCGCCGGGTCCTCGGGACCGGTGTTGTAGTTGTTGGTCGTCACGTCGTAGTCGGGCTTGGTCAGGATGCGGTCGATCCAGACCGTCACGTCCATCTCGCGGACCGTCACCTTGTGGCCGATGCGGTTGAGGTTGTCCTGCAGCACCAGCGCCATCGACTTGAGCGAGTCGAAGCCGGTGGGCGTCAGGATCTCCATGGTCAGCGGCTTGTCCTTGCTGAAGCCGGCTTCGGCGAGGAGGGACGCGGCCTTGTCGAGGTCGAA
>DASZTU010000342.1:0-13000 GCA_035547975.1 Devosiaceae bacterium
GCTGCTGCTGGTCTCGGGCGGGCACAGCCAGTTCGTGCTCGTGCGCGGCGTCGGCGACTACGTCCGCTGGGGCACCACCATCGACGACGCGCTGGGCGAAGCCTTCGACAAGGTGGCCAAGCTCCTGGATCTCGGCGTACCCGGCGGCCCGGCGGTCGAGCGGCAGGCGATGCGCGGCGATCCGCGCCGCTTCCGCTTTCCGCGGCCGCTGCTGCGGGAAGCGCGGCTCGATTTTTCCTTTTCCGGCCTCAAGACCGCCGTGCGGCTCGCAGCCGAGGAAATTGCGCCGCTCGGCGAGCCGGACGTGGCCGACATCTGCGCGAGCTTTCAGGCGGCCGTGACGGAGGTCGTGGCTGCCCGGGCCGCGGCGGCGCTGGCGCGCTTCCGCGACGCGCTGCCCCAGCACCCGCCCCAGCTCGTGGTGGCGGGGGGCGTCGCCGCCAACCGGAGCATCGGGGCGGCGCTGCGCCGCGTCGCCGAGGAAGGGGACGCGCGTCTCGTTATCCCGCCGCCGGCGCTCTGCACCGACAAAGGCGCAATGGTGGCCTGGGCGGGGGCGGAGCGGCTGGCGCTCGGCCTCGTCGACACCCTTTCGACGGCGGCGCGCCCGCGCTGGCCGCTCGACGATCCCTCGATGCAGCGCGATGTCGCTTGAGCGGGTCGCCATTGTCGGGGCGGGCGCGTGGGGCACGGCGCTCGCCCAGGCGGCGGCGCTCGGCGGACGGGACGTGCTGCTGGTCGGGCGTGACCCGAACGTGGTTGAGGAAATCAACGAGCGCCACACCAACGGCGCCTATCTCGGGCCCCTGCCCTTGTCGCCGCGCATCGGCGCCTCGCTCGCCTTCAGCTCGACCGCCGATTTCGTGATCCTCGCGGTGCCGGCGCAGCAGACCCGCCACGCGCTGCAAAAGCTCGGGGCGCGGGCGCTCGCCGGCAAGCCGGTGATCCTTTCCGCCAAGGGACTGGAGCGCGGCACCCTCAAGCGGCAGAGCGAAATCCTCGCCGAGTTGGCGCCCGGAGCGATCCCGTTCGCGCTGTCGGGCCCGAGTTTCGCAGACGACGTGGCAGCCGGCCGCCCGACGGCGGTAACGCTCGCCGGCGATGACGCCCAACAGACCGATGCGCTCGCCGCCGCGCTCGCCGGCCCGAGTTTCCGCCCCTATTCGGCCGCCGACCTGATCGGCGTCGAGCTCGCGGGTGGCCTCAAGAATGTCTATGCCATCGCCGCCGGGGCGGTGGAAGGGGCGGGCCTTGGCGCCTCGGCCCGGGCGGCGCTGATCGCCCGGGCATATGCCGAGCTCAGCCGCCTCGTCGTCGCCCTCGGCGGACAGGCCGCGACGCTGACCGGGCTCGCCGGTCTCGGCGACCTCACGCTCTCCTGCACCACGACGCAGTCGCGCAATTACCGCGGCGGCGTGGCGCTCGGCAGCGGTGTGATCAACGCCGCGCCCCAGACCGAAGGTTTTGTGCTCGTGGAAGGGGTGTTCACGGCGCCGGCCGCGCAGGCTTTGGCGCACCGCCTGGGCATCGACGCACCCTTGATCGATGCGGTAAACCTCCTCCTCGAAGGCCGGACCCATATCGGCGACATCGTGGCGGGCCTGATGTCCCGGCCGCTCAAACGGGAGGAATGATTTTGCCGCTCTATGCCCTGATCGCGAAGGATAAGCCGAACAGCGACCGCCCGACGGTGCGCCCCGAGCACCTGAAACACCTCGAAAGCCTCGGGGACAAGCTGCTCTTCGCCGGCGCGCTGCAGACCGAGGCGGCGCAGCCGACAGGTACGTTGACGGTCATCGAGGCACCTTCCCTCGCCGAGGCCACGGCATTCTTCGAAAAAGACCCGTTCGTCCTGCGCGGGGTGTTCCAGAGCTACGAGATTTCGCGCTGGAACTGGGCGGTCAACAATCCCGGCAAGCGGGGGCAGTGATGGCACACTGGCTGATGAAGACGGAGCCCGATGTCCTCTCCTATGACGACATCGCCAAGAAGAAGCAGGAAGAGTGGCACGGGGTGCGCAACTATGCCGCGCGCAACAACATGAAGGCGATGAAGCTCGGCGAGGAGGTCTTCATCTACCACTCCGTGCAGGGCAAGGAGATCGTCGGCATCGCCAGGGTGGTCGCGTTGGCGCATCCGGATTCGACGGCCGAGCCGAACGAGAACGGCAAGGTGGTCTGGGAGTGCGTCGACGTCGTTGCGGTAAAAAAGCTGCCGAAACCTGTGACGCTCGAGACGATCAAGGCCACGCCCGCTCTCAAGGACATGGCTCTGGTGAAACTCTCGCGCCTCTCGGTGTCGCCGGTCAGCGATCCCGAATGGGCCCTGATCTGCAAGATGGGCGGGCTCTGAGCCGAGTCCGCGGCCACTTGATCACGCCGCCCGGGCAAGCGAGGCGGCGCGGATAGAAGTCGAACGGCTGACTGACTGAGATACTGGACGGCCGTGGCCGTCCTTACCGTGCCAGCCCCACCGCCGCCGGAAGGGCGGTCGAGAGTTCGGCCACGGCGGGAGCGCCCCGGCCGAGACGGCGGAACTCGAACGTCTTGCACATGCCCATCTGGCAGCCGCTGACCGAGATCACGTTGGCGCTGACCAGCGTGATGTGGCCCTGCGCCGTCTGGCCGTTGAGGTGGACGGTGCCCTGCCACACATTGTCGTCCGCGAGCGCCGCGCCTTCGACGACGTAGCGGTTGAGCAGCTTGAGGTTCTCCGCCGTGCGCGCCTCTCCGGCGAGGCCGGTCAGCCTGGCGCAAAGCTGGGTACCGTCGCCACAGAGCGTCACTTTTACCCGCGCCTGGCCGTCGGTCGATTGCCAGGTACCCGCGGGTGAAGTCTTGACGCCGGCGGCCAAAGCCGGGGCAGAAATAAGGCAGAAAAGAAGCGAGGCAATGGCCAGTCGCTTGGTCGTTAGCATAGTCATATTCTCCTGGTCCCCGCCCCATGCGGGCCAGTATTAGCCGATTGGGGCGTGAATATGATGCGGACTAGAACCTGCGGCTTTTAACGCTATAAGAAACGGCGTGGCTCCGCTCTGGTTCCCGCTCGACAGCACAACTGGGAGGAGCCGCGCGTGACTTGGCGACTAACTCTGAGCAACTGAATACGCCTCGCGCATCGTGGCGATGTCGCGCAAGGCCGCCTCAAAAGCCGACCAGTCGTCCCGCTCCGCGATGGGCGCCCAGAGCGCCTCCATCTCGTCGATGAGCATCGTGCGCGGCCGCGGGCGCGCAAAATAGGGATGGTCGAGCCGGAGGCCCGGCCTGGGCTGCCGCGCCTCGATCAGGCGTCGCAGCGGCACGAAGGCGGCCGATGCATAGGCTTCGGCTTGCGGCGAGGCTGCCGCACGCGCGGCGCTTGCTATGCCGCCATACCAGTCGAAGAACACCTGCTCATAGGGTGCCTTGCTCTCCATCAGGAACGAGAAGAGCGCCGCAACGAAATCGGCATCCTGGTCGGCGTCAATGGGCGCGAGGCCGAAGCGGTCGAGGATCGCCCGCCCGACCTCGAGGCGGAAAGCCGGCCAATAGGCGTTGAGCGCCGGCTCCAGCCGCTCGACGCTCGAGAGCGGCAGGAGGCACTCGGCGAACCGGGTCAGGTTCCAGGCGAGGGCATCCGGTTGCCGCCCGAACGCATAAAGCCCCGTCTCGTCGAAATAGGCCGCGGTGAAGGCGGGATCGTAGGTCGGAAGGAACCGCCAGGGACCGTAGTCGAAACTCTCGCCGGTGATGTTGATGTTGTCGGTGTTGAGCACGCCGTGGACGAACCCCGCGGCGATCCAGCTCGCGCCGAGCCGGGCCACGTTGCGCGCCACGCGCTCGAGGAATGCCGCCGCCCGTTCGCCCCGCTCGTCGCGCCAGCAATCGGGCATGTAGGTGCGCACGGAATAGTCCAGCAGCCGGGCGAGGTTCGCTTCGTCCTTAAGGAATGCGAAGCGCTGGAAGGTGCCGATGCGGATGTGGGAATGGCTAAGCCTGACGAGCACGCTCGCGCGGGTCGGCGAGGGCTCGTCGTGCCGCTCGAGCTCCTCGCCCGTTTCGATCAGCGAGAAGGATCGGCTGGTATCGACGCCGAGCGCTTCGAGCATCTCGGTGGCCAGCACCTCCCGCACGCCGCCCTTGAGCGTCAGCCGTCCGTCGGCCGTGCGCGACCAGGGCGTCCGGCCCGACCCCTTGGTCGCAAGGTCGAGCAGGCGCCCGTCCTCGAGGTCGTGAAGCTGCGCGAAGAGAAAGCCGCGCCCGTCGCCGAGATAGGGATTGTAGGTCTGGAACTGGTGGCCGTGATAGCGCAGCGCGAGCGGCTGCCCGAAACTGCCCGCGAGCGGCTCGAACTTGCCGAAATGGGCGATCCATTCGTCATCGCTGAGGCCGCCGAGCCCGACCCGCCGCGCCCACCGCTGGTTGCGGTAGCGCAGGACGTGCTGCGGAAAGCGCGCCGGCTCGACGAGGTCGTAAAACGCCTCCCCGAGTTCCGCATGCTTCATGGACGGCTGAAATTCGCTCATTGCTCAACGCCGGAACACGCCGACGACTTCCACGTGCGTCGAATAGGCGAACTGATCGACCGGCGTTACGGTTTCGAGCCGATAGCCGCCGGCCAGGAGAACCCTCGCGTCGCGGGCGAATGTCCTCGGCTCGCAGGAGACCGCGACCACGACCGGCACGCGGCTGCGCGCCAGCTCCCGGGCCTGGGCCTCGGCGCCGGCGCGCGGCGGATCGAAGACGAGCCCGCCGAACCGGTTGAGCTCGATCGCCGTCAACGGCTCGCGGAAGAGATCGCGCCGCTCGGCGGTGACGGCCTTGAGGCCGCGCGTGCGGTCGTGCGCCTTCTTGAGTGCGGCAACCGCCGTCCGGTCGCTGTCCGCCGCGTAAACCGGCGACGACTCGGCGAGCCTGAGGGCGAAAGGCCCCACCCCGCAGAAGAGGTCGGCGACCGGCGCCCTCCCCTGCAATGCCTCGACCACCATCTGCGCCAAGATCTCTTCGGCCGACGCCGTCGCCTGGAGGAAACTCCCCGGCGGTGGCTCGACGAGGGCCTTGCCCATGCGAAGCACCGGCGCCTGCGCCATGACGACCGGCTCGTCGCCGAGCGACAGCCGCGCGAGGCCGAACCGGGCGAGGAGCGGCGTCAGCCGCTCGGCCCTGGCGCGGCGATCGGTCTTCGCCGCAACATCGAGGCCCGTGAGCGTTGAGGTGACCGATACGTCGCAATCGCCGATCGCCGCATGGGCAGCCCGGGCGATGGCGGGCGCGTCGGCGAGCGCCGGGACGGCAATGGGGCAGCGGTCGATGTCGTGCAGCTGGTGGGTGTGAAAGCCCATGAAGCCCGCACCGGACTTGCGCGCGTGGAGCGTCAGGCGGCGGCGACCGGCGCCGCGCGCGTCGACGAGGGGCAAGACGGGCTCGGCTATTCCGGCGTGACGGAGGGCCGTTTCAACGAGACCGCCCTTGAACGCGGCGTAGCTCTCTTCGTCGAGATGCTGCAGCTGGCAGCCGCCGCACGGCCCGAAATGCGGGCAGAAGGGCGCGATGCGGTGAGGGCTCGGCCGCTCCAGCCGGAGCAACGTGCCCCGTTCGCCCTCGAGCGCGATCTCCACCTCTTCGCCCGGCAGCGTCAGCGGCACGAACACCCGCTGGCCCGCGACTTCGGCCATGCCCTCGCCCCGCTGCCCGAGAGCGCTGATGGTCGCGACGGTCACGCCGGCCGGCTCACCGCCTCGAGGAGGCTCGCGAGCGAAATGAACGGCACGCCCGCGTGCTCGGAAAGGCCGGCGGCGCAGGTCGAGACGGTCGAGACGCCGATCCGGCAGTCCGCCGGGATGTCCGACCGGGCGAACCGCGTCGCCCATTCGTTGAGCTCGGGCGTGAAAAGGCCCTTGTCGCCCGCATAGCCGCAGCAGTTGAGCGAAGACAGCACCGCGACCCGCCCGGCACAGGCCGCGGCGATGGTTTCGGTCGCCGTCTGCTCCCTGAGCCGCTGCGCCGAGCAGTTGTGGTGGACCGCAACGACCGGCAACGTCCGCGTGATCGCGAGGTGGGGCAGAACGTTTGCGACAAGAAACTCAGCGCTGTCCGCGACCGCCGTGCCTTCGTGCCCGCGCAGGTGCTTGGCGCAGGTCGAGGCGTCGGTCAGGACCGGCAATGCGCCCTGCTCGGATAGATCCGCGAGCTCGGCCTCGAGGCGGGCGCCAACCCGGGCGGATTCCTCCGGAAACCCCTTCGACTGCCAGGGCTGTCCGCAGCATTGCCCGGAAACCTGCGCCGGCACCACCACCTCGTAGCCGACCCGCTCGAGAAGAGCGACCACGGCGTCGGGTGTTGGAAGCAGGGCCGGCAGGCCCTCGATCTTTTCCGGCGCGCCGAAGAGGCGCGTCGGGCAGGCGGGGAAATAAACCACCCTGCCCCGGGGCGGAAACTGCTGCGCGATGGCGACCGGCAGCCCGTCTTCCTTGGGCGACTGGTGGCCGATGCGGCGCGGCGGCCTGGGCGCCCCCGGTCCCGGCCGCAGCGCCCGCGACACCCGCGGCACCCGACCGCCAGAGAGCCGCCTTGCGGTTCGCGCCACGGCATCCGTTGCGCCGTCCCCGATGATCGTCCGCGACAGCGCCTGCGCGCCGACGCCGAGCCGCATGGCGCCTTCGACGGCCTTCGTGTGCCCCGCCGCCCAATGCGCGATGCCGCGCGCGCGGTCGGTCCGGCGGCGCGCCCGCTCGCCCATGATCATGGTGCCGGTCTCGATGCCGACCGGGCATCGCAGCGAACAGAGATTGCACGCCGCGCAGGTATCCATGCCCGGGTACTTGTAGTCCCGGTAAAGCGTTTCGAGCCGCTCCGGGTCTTCCCCGGTCTGCCGCAGGCGCGCCATTTCGCGCTGCACCACGATGCGCTGCCGCGGCGAAAACGTCATGCCCGCCGAGGGGCAGGCCGGCTCGCAGAACCCGCACTCGATGCAAAGATCGATCGAGGGGTCGACGAGCGCCATGTGCTTGAGATTCTTGACGTGCGTCTCGTGGTCGGCGGTGACCAAGACGCCGGGGTTGAGCAGGCCCTCCGGGTCGAACAGCGACTTGATGCGGCTCATGAGGGCAAAGGCGGCGCTGCCCCACTCGGCCTCGACGAAGGGCGCGATGGCGCGGCCGGTGCCGTGCTCGGCCTTGAGCGAGCCGCCATAGCGCACCGAAACGAGCTCGCTGAGCTCGATCGAAAAGCGGTCGAAGCGCTCGATCTCCCCGGGCCGCGTGAAATCGGCCGCCATCTGGAAGTGGAGGTTACCGGCAAGCGCGTGCCCGAAGAGCACGCCGTCCTCATAGCCGTGGGCATCGAGGAGATTGCGCATGTCGATGACGAAATCGGCGAGCCGGTCGATCGGCGCCGCGACGTCCTCCGTCAGCATCACCGTGCCCTTTTCGCGCGCCGCCCCGAACATCGGGATGAAGCCTTTTCGCATGTCCCAAAGGGCGTGCGAACGCTCCTCATCTTCCGAGAAATCGATGTCCGTCGCCCCTTCCTCGCGCAGAATCGCGATCGCCTTCTCCGTCTCCACCCGCAGTGTTTCCGCATCGGGCGCCGTGACGTCGATGAGCATCGCCGGCGACTGCTCGGTAAAGAACTTCCGATAGGGCTGCATCACCGGCAGGTGCTCGACCGCCGCCAGTGCCCGGCGCTCGAGATATTCGGCCGCCGTCACCCCGAGCGTCGTCTGCACGCCGCCATTGGCGAGGCGCGAAATGGCGCGGGCGCAGGAATGGGGATCGGGAAACGGCACCAGCCCCGTCATCTTGTACGGGTGCTCGTCGATCGTGTTGTAGGTCACCTCGCAGACGAAGCCGAGCGTTCCCTCCGACCCCACAATGAGGTGGGTGAGGATGTCGACCGGATCGTGGAAATCGAGGAGCGCGTTGAGCGAATAGCCGACGGTGTTCTTGATCTTGTACTTGCGCCGGATCAGCGAAACGAGCTCGGGATCGGCTTCGACCTGGTGGTGGAGCGCATGGAGGGCTTCGAGCAGGTCCGGGCGCTTGCGGCGGAATTCTTCCCGGGACTGGGCGTCGCCGGAATCGAGCACCGTGCCGTCGGTCAGCATCACCCGGAGGCGCGCCATCGTGTGATAGGTGTTGTAGGCCACCCCGCAGCACATGCCCGACGAGTTGTTGTTGACGACGCCGCCGATCTTGCACGTCGCCTGGCTCGCGGGATCGGGTCCGAGCTTCTTGTTGAAGCGCTTGAGCTGGGCATTGGCGTTGGCAACGATGATCGCGGGACCGAGGGTGATGCGCTCCCCCCCGTCGTGAATTTCGATCCTGCGAAAGCCGTCGCCGAGAACCGCCAGCACGCCTTCCGTGATGGCCTGGCCGGAGAGCGACGTGCCCGCGGCACGAAAGGTCACCGGCAGTCCTTCCGCGCGCGAGGCCTCGAGCACGGCCCGCACCTCGTCCTCGGAATTGATGATCACGACGAGCGCCGGCACCAGGCGGTAGTGGCTGGCGTCGTTCGAATAGGCGAAGGTCATCGCCGGGTCGGTGAACATCCGGTTGTCGGCGATCCTGCCGGCGAGCCTTGCCACGATGCGCCGCGCGGCGACGGTCCGGTCGACCTCTATGGGTCCGAGCTTGTTCACGAGCGATTGTCCTGAGCGATAACCCTTCCATGCTACACGTCTTTGGCCAAAAGGGGGAAGGTGAGGCGGCCAGAAATCGCCGGCCGCGCCGCGGGCCGAAGGGCGGATCGGCTTGCGCCGCGCGACGTTAGGCATGGGCCGGGTTCGGCCCGGCCCATGAGCGAGCAAAAGCTGGCGATGGGCAGCGCGGGGCCGATGCGCTAGCCTTGCGCCCGGCTCGGGTTTGGGGAGGCAACAGCATGCCGGCAGCATTTTCGGAAGGTGGAGTCGCGGTCATCACCGGCGGGGCGAGTGGCATCGGGCGGGCGGCGGTTCGCCGCGCGGCCAGGGCCGGCATGAAAATCGCCATCATCGACGTCAATCCGCAAAAGCTCGCGGTGGTTCGTGCCGAAATCGGCCAGCAGATCGGCGCCGATCGCGTGCTCGCCGAGATCGTCGACGTCTCCGATTTCACCGCAATGGAGGCCCTGGCGCGGGTCGTCGAGGCCCGCTTCGGCAGCCCCACCCTGCTGATGAACAACGCCGCCGCCTTCGTCGCCGGCGGGGCCGGCGGCATTCTCGACCCGATCGAGAACTGGCAGCGCCTGATCGCGGTCAACGTCATGGGCGTCGTCAATGGCGTCCAGGCCTTCCTCCCCGGCATGCTGGTGGCCGGACGTCCCTCGGTGGTCGTCAACACCGGCTCCAAGCAGGGGCTCACCAACCCGCCGGGCAATCCCGCCTACAACACCACCAAGGCGGCCGTGAACGCCTATAGCCAGAACCTGGCGCGCGACCTTCGCGAGCGGCCCAACTGCCCGGTGAGCGCGCACCTCCTCATTCCCGGCTGGACCACCACGGGCGATGCCGAGCACCGGCCGGGGGCGTGGCTGCCCGAGCAGGTCATCGACTACATGGAAAAGCGCATCGGCGCCGGAAGCTTCTTCATCCTATGCCCGGATGACGAAACGCCCAACCTTGTCGACCACAAGCGCATCCTCTGGAACGCCTTCGACATCATCGGCGACCGCCCCGCCCTCTCGCGCTGGCACGACGACTATCGCGAGGCCTTTGCGGCCTTCATGAAGCGGGACCTGCCGACACTCCAGCCGTAGGAACTGGCGCGCGCGGACCTCAGGCCCGCAGCTGCGTGATATTGCCGTTGCGCACCGGCTTGAGGTCGGAGGAAAACCCGCGTCCGCCGGTCGCCTCGAGCAAGACCTGCACCGCCCCCGCGGGCATCGGCGGCGAGAACAGGAAGCCCTGGACTTCGTTGCAGCCCTGCTCACGCACCGCCTGGAGCTGCTCCTCGGTCTCCACGCCCTCGGCGGTCAACGTCATGCCGAGGCTGTGGCCAAGGCCGATGATGGCCTTGATGATGGCGAGGCTGTCGCCCTTGCGCGACAGGTCGCGCATGAACGAGCGGTCGATCTTGATCTTGTCGAAGGGAAACGAGCGCAGATAGCTCAGCGACGAGTACCCGGTGCCGAAATCGTCGAGCGCGATCCGCACGCCGAGGCCGCGCAGGCGCAGCAGCGTCTCGCGCGTTTCGTCGTTCTCGTCGAGCAGCAGCGATTCGGTGATTTCGAGCTCGAGCCGCTCGGGCGGCAGCCGCGCATCGCCCAGCGCCGCCTGGACCGCCTCGAAAAGGCGCCGGTTCTTGAACTGCACCGGCGAGAGGTTGACCGCGACGCGCACCTTGCCCGGCCAGCTCGCCGCGGTGCGGCAGGCCTCCCGCAGCGCCCACTCGCCGATCGAAACGATGAGGCCGGTATCCTCGGCGATGGGGATGAACTCGACCGGGGAGATCGCGCCGCGCTGTGGATGCTCCCAGCGCAGCAGCGTCTCGAAGCAGGTGATGCGATTTTCGGCGAGCCCCACCAGCGGCTGGAAGGCGAGATGGAACTGGCCGTCCTGCAGCGCCGTCCGCAGGCCCGCCTCGATGATGCGCCGGCGCTGCAGCGCCGCATCCATGCCGGGCTCGAAGAAATGATAGGTTGACCGGCCATTCGTCTTGGCGCGATAGGCCGCGAGATCGGCGTTCTTCATCAGCGCGTCGGCGGTCGTGCCGTCACCCGGCGCCATCGCGACACCAACGCTTGCCCCGATTGTGATCTCGTGGCCCCCGATGTTGAACGGGGCGGCGATCGTCCGGACGATCCGCTCGGCGACCGTCGCCGCTTCGCGCGGGCTCTCGACGGGCCTCAGCAGCAGCGAGAACTGGTCGCCGCCGAGGCGTGCCAGCACGTCGGTCTCCCGCGTTACGCCCCAGAGCCGGGCCGCGACCTGGCGGAGCACCGCATCGCCCATGGCATGGCCGAGCGTATCGTTGACCGCCTTGAAGTGATCGAGGTCGATCCACAGCATCGCCGAACGCTCGCCACGGGCGATCGCAGCCTCGGTTCCGGCCATCTCCTCGAGGAACTGGATCCGGTTCGGCAGGTCGGTCAGCGCGTCGTGGCGCGCGAGGTGCCGCATCCGGGCCTCGGTCTGCCGCTGCTCGGTGATGTCTTCGTGCGTCGAGACCCAGCCGCCATCCTTCATCGGATGGTGCTGCATCAGGATGATGCGTCCGTTGAGCTCGTGCGTCAGCTTGCCGTATTCGCCCCGCCGGATGATTTCCCGCCGGCCGCGGAGATATCCTTCCCGGTCGTCCGACCCCGAAAGCCCGTGATCGAAGAGGTAAGCCAGGATGTCGTCGAGGGGCGTTCCGGGGCGCAGCAGCGCTTCGGGCAGGTTGTAGATGCGCCGATAGGGTTCGTTGCAGATGACGAGGCGCCCCTGCGCATCGTACATGCACAGCCCCTGGCTGATGTTGTTGACGGCGGCATCGAGCCTCAGGATCTGCCGGTCGAGCTCGGCCTTGCGGCCCTGGACGATTTCCGAGCGCGCGATGTCGTCGGTCACATCCGCATGGGTCACCACCCAGCCGAGGCCGGGCGAATAGACGTGGGCGGTCTCGATGATCCGTCCGCCGGCCAGCGTTTCCTGGTATTTGGCCCGGGCCCCGCCGCGGTTGGCGAGCAGTTCGCGGCTATAGGCCTCGAGAAAGGCCTCGGCCGTCTGCCCGGGATGGTTCCCCTGCGCCGCCGAAAGCCGCACGATCTCTTCAAGCGGCATGCCGCGCCGGATGCGGTCCGGCCGGAAGTTGTAGATGTCGAGATAGTGACGGTTCCACGTGACGAGGCGGAAGTCACTGTTCCAGACGCAAAAGCCGTAGGGTATGTTTTCGAGTGCCGCGTCGAGCAGCAGCGAGTCATCGGCAATGCCCGCTTCCTCGACCATCCCGACTTTGACCTGCAACCTCTAGTCCCCATTCTGGGCGTCCAAAGGATACCGGTCCCATGTTAAGGGGGGCTTAAGGCTCGACTGCACAAATGCGTTATTGCAGGCCGATCTTGAGCATCTGGATTTCCTGCTTGAGGCGCTCGATTTCGAGATCGTAGAGGGCGGCGCAGTCGAGCCGCTTGGGCTGGCGCCCGAGGGGAATGATGATGCGGGCGTAGCCGATGGCGCTCTGCCCGGTGTTCCCGATGGTGCCGTAATTGTCGTAGGTGTTGAGGTTTCCACCCGCGACGCCGAGGTCGAGATAACCTCCCGCCGCATTGACGGATTGGCTGCAGTGGACGCCCTGCGAGGTGGTGATCGAATCTTCCCCGCCGGGTCCGGTGGGTGGCGGCGGGAGGAACAGGCCGTCAGCCGCCGCTACCGGCGAGGACGCCAGTATAGCGGCCGCAAACGCGCGGCAGCACCGGACCCGCAATCTTCTGAGGCATGACGCAAAGACCAATTGTCCTCTCCTTGCTGCCCGGCGGAATCTTGAAGGCCAGGATCGCCCGCCGCGAGAAGCCGGGAGCGAGTGTGAGTGTTGCGGGCTGTGCAACGGCGTCGGCGACCCCCCGCGAAAAGCTTGGGTCGAGGGGCAGGAGACGGAACGTCATCGCCGTCCGGTAGGGATTGCCGACGGTGACGTAAAACCCCTTGACGTTGCTGGGGGTCGCGCCTTCGGCATGGGTCGGCGCCAGTGACTGCCCCAGGGCCGCACCCACCGACAGGCAAAGCGCGAAGCAGGCCGCCCATGCGGCGCTCAGTTGCATGTGACGACCGTCTGGGTGGTGTAGGTGCCGCCGGCGAAGCCGCTCGGGTTGATGATGCGACTGTTCACGTCGAGCGTCGTCAGGGCGACCGTTCCGACGTTGAAGCTCGTCGAGCTCGATGTGTAGGGCTGGCTGATGCTGGAGAGGAGGCTTTCACCAGCATAAGCCACCTCGACCTGCTCGGTCGCCGCGTTGTAGCCGGTCGGGGCCGGGCTCGACCGTGTGGGCGCGGCAACCTGGATCGCGTGGCTGCCGGTCGAGAGGATTGTGAGCTTTGCCGCCCGCCCGGTGCCGATCTCCGAGCCCAT
>DASZTU010000343.1:0-3150 GCA_035547975.1 Devosiaceae bacterium
CCCGCCTGCAGAGCGGACCGGCGGACGGCTCGTTGCCGATGTCGCCGAACTGGCGGGCATCATTGCCGAGGCAAAGGCGGAAGCGGAGATCGGCTGATGGCGACACTTCTCCTGGCCGAGCACGATCTCGGCGCGCTCTCGCCCGCGACCGGCCGCCTGGCGGCGGCGCTGCAGCCGCTCGGCGGGCCCCTCGATGTCCTTGTCGTCGGCGCGAACGCCGAGGCCGTGGCCGATCAGGCGGCGCGGCTGCACGGGGTGGCCCGCGTGCGCACCGCCGCCGGCCAGGGCCTCGACGCGGAGTCGCTCGTGCCCTTCCTCGCCGCGCTGGCGCCGGAATACACCCACATCGCCGCCGTCGCGGGCGCCGTGGGCCGCGACGTCATCCCCCGTCTCGCGGCGGTGCTCGACCTCATGCCGGTAACCGATGTCGTGGCGATCGAGGGGCCCGATCGCTTCCGGCGCCCGATCTATGCGGGGAATGCCTATGAGACGGTGGTTTCGGACCAGCCCCGCCAGCTGCTGACCTTGCGAGCCTCCGCCTTTCCACCGCCGCCACCCGAGCCGCCGGCCGCGGCCCCGGTCGAAAGCCTCGCGGTCCCGTCTTCCTCCGCTCTTGTGGAACTACTCGCGACGCATCGGACGGAAGGCGCGCGGCCGGACCTTGCCACGGCGCGGATCGTCGTCGGCGGGGGCGTCGCGCTCGGGTCGGCCGAGGCCTTTCGGCTCATCGAGCAGTTGGCCGACAAGCTCGGCGCGGCGGTCGGTGCGACCCGGGCGGCGGTCGATGCCGGCTACGCCCCCAACGACTGGCAGGTCGGCCAGACCGGCAAGGTCATCGCCCCCGATCTTTATATCGCCGTCGGCATCTCCGGCGCGCTGCAGCACCTGGCCGGCATCCAGGGCGCCAAAAAGATCATCGCCATCAACACCGATCCCGAGGCGCCGCTGATGAAGATCGCCGACTACCGTTTCGTCGGCGATCTCTTCGCCGTGCTGCCGGCCCTGCTGAAGGCGCTGGATTGAGGAGCCGTGCGGCGCAGGGAAGGGGATCCGGCGCTCCCTCGGCCATTGCAAATCCCCATCCACCGCCTATAAAGACGGCGCCTTCTTTCCCCGGAAACCCAAGATGTTTGAGACGCTCGAAAAGGCCACGCTCGACAAGATTTTCGTGCTGATGGCCGAATACGCCGCCGATCCCCGCAAGAACAAGATCGACCTCGGCGTGGGCGTCTACAAAGATGCGAAGAACATCACCCCGATCATGTCGGCGGTGCGCAAGGCCGAGCAGCGCATCCACGATAAGGCGACGACCAAGACCTACAAGGGCGTGGTCGGCAACAAGGAATTTTCCGCCGCCGTGGTCAGGCTGGTGCTCGACGGAAAGGTCGATGAGAGCCGGATCCGCTGTGTCAACGGCCCCGGCGGTACCGGCGCGCTCTCGATCCTAATGAACGTGCTCGCCCGGGCCCGTCCCGGCGGCCGCATCTGGATCTCCGATCCCTCATGGCCGAACCACTGGCCGATGGCCGAGCTCGTCGGGCTCAAGCCGCACCACTATCCCTATTTCGACGCCAAAACCCGCGGTATCGACTTCGCCGGCATGCTGAAGACGCTCGATGGTCTCGGCCCGGACGACATCGTGCTGCTCCACGCCTGCTGTCACAACCCGACGGGCGCCAACCTGACCCCGGCCCAGTGGGACGAGGTCGCCGCTTCGCTCGGCCGCACCGGGGCCTTCCCGCTGATCGACCTCGCCTATCTGGGCTTCGGCGATGGGCTCGAGGAGGACGCCTATGGCGTCCGCAAGCTCGTGACGACGCTCCCCGAAGCGATGATCGCGTTTTCGGCCAGCAAGAATTTCGGCCTCTACCGCGACCGGGCCGGCGTGGCGATCGCCGTTGCGCGGGACGCGGCGGGCGCCGATATCGTCTCGAGCCAGATGCAGAACGTCATCCGGGCGACGATTTCGCAGCCGCCTGACCACGGCGCCGAGATCGTGCGGGTCATCCTCGAGGACCCCGAGCTGACCGCCGAGTGGAAGGCCGAACTCGAAGGCATGCGCAATCGCATGATCGGGCTGCGCCAGAAACTGGCGGCCGCCATCCGTGAGCGCTCCAACTCGACCGACTACGACTTCATCGCCGAACACCGCGGGATGTTCTCGCTGCTCGGTCTGCCGGAGGATGCCGTCACGAGGCTCAAGCTCGAGGATGGCGTCTATATGATCAACGACAGTCGCATCAACGTCGCCGGCATCCCCGAGGATCGCCTCGGAGAGCTGGCCGACGCCCTTCTCGCGGCAACCCGCTGACCGGCGCGGGACCTTTTCGGTCGAGGCAATTCGCCTTGCGCGCCCTCTCGCGCCGGGCCTAAATCGGCACCATATTCAGGCGGACACTAGGAGTTGGAGGGGAACGATGAAGTTCTTCGCAGATACGGCAGACGTCAAGGATATCAAGGAACTCTACGACCTCGGGCTCCTCGATGGCATTACCACCAATCCCTCCCTGGTCGCCAAGACCGGCCGCAATTTCAAGGATGTGATCAAGGAAATCTGCTCGATCGTGCCCGGGCCGGTTTCGGCGGAAGTCGCCTCGACCAACTACGACGGCATGATGGCTGAGGCCGACGTGCTGCGCAAACTCGCCGACAACGTCGTGATCAAGCTGCCGCTCACCCTCGACGGCCTGCGCGGCACCAAGAAGCTGACGAGCGAGGGCACCAAGGTCAACGTCACCCTGTGCTTTTCGGCCAACCAGGCGCTGCTCGCGGCCAAGGCCGGCGCGGCGTACATATCCCCCTTCGTCGGCCGGCTCGACGACATCAACATCGAAGGCATGGACCTGATCCGCGACATTCGCACGATCTACGACAACTACGCCTTCACCACCGAGATTCTGGCCGCGTCGATCCGTTCGCCGAACCATGTGACGCAGGCGGCGCTCGCGGGCGCCGACGTCGCGACGATCCCGCCGGCGGTGATCAAGAAGCTGGCCGACCATCCGCTCACCGATAAGGGCCTTGCCGCCTTTGTTGCGGACTGGAAGGCGACCGGCCAGTCGATCGTCTGAGGCATGGACACCCTGCTGCGGCAGCTCGATGAGCTGCCGGTCGGCGTCGGCGAAGGTCCGCTCTTCTCCGGGCGGGCCG
>DASZTU010000344.1:0-3834 GCA_035547975.1 Devosiaceae bacterium
CCGCTGCGGTTGGGGCCCATGGTTCGAGGCTCGCTGCGCGCGCACCTCACCATGAGGGTCGGGGGATTGCCATGCGGGCTCACATGCGGTGCTCGTTCTCTGCGCTGGTTGCTGCGGACCTCACCCTGAGCCTGTCGAACCATGGGCGGGGGACACCAGAGGCGAGCCCCCTCATGGTGAGGTGCGAGCGCAGCGAGCCTCGAACCATGGGCCCCAACCGCAGCGGGAGCCGTCTCCCTCCCCCTTGCGGGGCGGGGTTAGGGGTGGGGGTGGCCGAATGCTCTGAGCCCCGGGCGGACGCGCGGCCGGTTTTCCTGGCCAAGATGGATTCCCGCGTGCGCGGGAATGACACCGGGTTTGCGCGGGAATGACGCCGGGTTGGGGAGTGCAGTGGGGCCCAAAGTCGTGCCTCAACCACCCTCATCCCCGGGCCTGACCCGGCCCCCCTACTTCTCCAGCCGGGCGATGAGGCTCGAAGTGTCCCAGCGCCTGCCGCCGAGCCCCTCGACCTCGGCATAGAACTGGTCGACGAGCGCCGTGACCGGGAGCTTGGCGCCGTTCCGCCGCGCCTCGGTCAGGGCGATGGAGAGGTCCTTGCGCATCCATTCGACGGCAAAGCCGAAATCGAACTTGCCGGCGTTCATGGTCTTGTAGCGGTTTTCCATCTGCCAGCTCTGCGCCGCCCCCTTGGAGATGACCTCGATCACCGCCTCGATGTCGAGGCCCGCCCGCTTGCCGAAATGGATCGCCTCCGACAGCCCCTCGACGAGGCCGGCGATGCAGATCTGGTTCATCATCTTGGCGAGCTGGCCGGACCCCGCCGGTCCGAGCAGCCGGCAGGTCCGGGCATAGCTCATGATCACGGGCTCGGCGCGCGCGAAAACATCGGCCTCGCCGCCGCACATCACCGTCAAGACGCCGTTCTCGGCGCCGGCCTGGCCGCCCGACACCGGCGCGTCGACGAAGCCGAAACCCGCCGCCTTGGCCGCCGCCCCGAGCTCGCGGGCGATGCTGGCCGAGGCCGTCGTGTGATCGACGAAGACGGCGCCCCTGGCCATGCCGCCGAAGGCGCCCTCGGCCCCGAGCGTCACCTGCCGCAGATCGTCGTCATTGCCCACGCAGCAGAAAACGACCTCCTGCCCACCGGCCGCCGCGCGCGGCGTCGGCGCGAGGCGCCCGCCATTGGCCGCGACCCACTGCTCCGCCTTGCTGCGGGTGCGATTATAGACCGTGACCGCGTGGCCCTTCTGCTGCAGATGCCGCGCCATGGGAAAACCCATGACGCCGAGCCCGATGAATGCCGCTTTGACCATGCTGCCACCTCGTCGTGTAAATGCGAGGCCATTTGCACCGTGGGGGCGGCGGGAGGCAAGACCGGAAAGCCGCGTCGCCGGAGCGGCGGCCTTCAGGCCGGATCGCCCTCGAGCGCATCCCATTTCGCCCGGACGAGGTCGCGCATGGTGAGCGCCTCGGCCCAGCGGTCGGTGCTGTCGCGGCCCCGGCGGTCACTGATGGCATAGGGCTGGGGGCCGAGCTCGCAGACGAAGGTCAAAACGTCGTCCGGGCCGGCGCGCTCGCGCCACGAGCGGAAGCCATAGGTCCACCAGTCGAGGAAGAGCTCGAGCCATTTGCGGTGCTGCGGAAAGCTCAGCTCGACCTGCACCTGCTCGCTCGAGGCGACCCGGCCGTGGAAGGCCCAGGCGGCGTCGAGCACCCGCCGGATCATTTCGTGCCGCACCACGTCGATCGGCCAGGCCATCTCGCGCGCCACCACATAGTGCGAGAGGTCGGCTAAAAGCTTCAGTTCCGGCAGCCGGTCGAGGATGTCGAGGGTCACGAGGAGATCGTTGGTCAGCCGGTCGCGGTGGGTTTCGATGTAGACGGGGAAATCGACCTCCTCGGCGAGCCGCTGCCAGCCTTCGAGGATGCGCAGCGACTCCTCGAGCCGGCGCGGCCGCACATCGGGCTGGATGTTGAGGTGGTGGACGCCGATCGCGGCGGCCCGCTCGAGCCCCGGCTTGAGGTCGTCGACCGTCTTCGGGAACCAGAGCCCCTCGACGATCTTCCCCTCGTTCCGCGCGACCTCGCCCACGCGCCGCGCCGTCTCGGGCTCGGTCAGCGTCACGCCGAACCCGTCATAGCCGGCCTCGATGATCATCCCGAGCTTTTCCTCGAGCGGCCGCTCGGGATCCTCCGGATGCGCCCGCTCCATCGCCCAGAGCGATTGCAGGATGAGCAATTGCTGCGCCACGCTTTGTCCCTCCCCGCGCGAGCACCCCGGAAGGGGCGGGCGCCGGGCGCATGGGAGGTCAGTTCCGCCTCCCCGTCAAGGCGCCCGGGGCGGCGAGCCGCGGCGCCTCGGCGGGGCGCCTCCGGCCCCTCCGAGAATCCCCTTTCCGGTGCCTTGCGCGGCGTAATGTCGCCATGCTAGAGGGGGCGCCAATCACGGGGGGCCGGGCCCGGCTCTCCTCAGGAAAATCAGCGACAGGCGGCGCGACCGGCCGGGGTGCGACAACCCCGCCGCGCAAACAACGGAGAGTTGCGACATTGGCGGCACAGAATTCAGTGGTGGCCCATATCGCGCAGCCCTACGCCAATGCGCTATATGAACTGGCCCGCGAGCAGGGCCATGTCGAGGCCATCGAGACCGATCTCACCGCCATCGGCAGGCTCGTCGACGAGAGCGCCGATTTCGCGCGTTTCCTGCGCTCGCCGGTGATCGCCGCCGACGACAAGGCGGCGACGATGAACGCCATCCTCGGCCGCATCAATGCCGGGGTGGTCGTCGCCAATTTCGTGCGGCTCGTCGCCCGCAACGGACGTCTCTTCGCCCTCCCCGCGATCATTGCCGCCTACCGCCGGCTCGCCGCCGCAGCGCGCGGGGAAGTCTCGGCCGACGTGACCTCCGCGGCGCCGCTCACGCCCACCCAGATTCAGAATCTCGCCGATACCCTCAAGCAGAAGATCGGCAAGACCGTAACCCTCGCCGAGCACGTCGATCCGTCCCTGATCGGTGGCCTCATCGTCAAGGTGGGCTCCCAGATGATCGACTCTTCGCTCAGGACCAAGCTGACGGCGATGAAAATCGCCATGAAAGAGGTTGGATAAATGGACATCAAAGCCGCGGAAATCTCAGCGATCCTCAAGGAGCAGATCAAGAATTTCGGCCAGGAGGCCGAGGTCTCCGAAGTCGGCCAGGTGCTTTCGGTCGGTGACGGCATCGCGCGCGTCTACGGCCTCGACAATGTGCAGGCGGGCGAGCTGGTCGAGTTCCCCGGCGCCATCAAGGGCATGGCCCTCAACCTCGAAACCGACAATGTCGGCGTCGTGATCTTCGGCGCCGACCGCGCCATCAAGGAAGGCGACACCGTCAAGCGCACCGGCGCCATCGTCGACACCCCTGTCGGCAAGGGGCTGCTCGGCCGCGTCGTCGACGCCCTGGGCAACCCGATCGACGGCAAGGGCCCGATCCAGTACACCGAGCGCCGCCGCGTCGACGTGAAGGCGCCCGGCATCCTGCCGCGCAAGTCCGTGCACGAGCCGATGTCGACCGGCCTCAAGGCCATCGACGCGCTGATCCCGATCGGCCGCGGCCAGCGCGAGCTCATCATCGGCGACCGCCAGACCGGCAAGACCGCCGTCATCCTCGACACCTTCCTCAACCAGAAGCCGGCGCACCTCGCCAACGCTTCCGAAACCGAGAAGCTCTACTGCATCTATGTGGCGGTGGGGCAGAAGCGCTCGACCGTCGCCCAGTTCGTGAAGATCCTCGAGGACAACGGCGCGCTCGACTACTCGATCGTCATTGCCGCGACTGCTTCCGACCCGGCCCCG
>DASZTU010000345.1:0-4183 GCA_035547975.1 Devosiaceae bacterium
CGCCGAAGGTCAGCTCTTGGCCACCGTGTTCGTGATCCCCCGGCGAAGGAAAATGATGGCGAGGCCCTGCATCAGCAGATCGCCGGCCGACTGGTCGGAGAAGCTCGGCAGGGCCACGCCCAAAAGCTCGGCGATGCCGACCACGAGCATGGCGGCGCCGACGATGTAGGTCTTGTAGCCGGTAAGAAGACTGAGATTCATTGAGGAATTGCCTTTCGTGGGCTGGGGTGGAGGGCTTGCCGCGCCGGCCATGGCGAGGGCGGCGCTGCGGATGTCGCGGACGCGCCGGCTCCAGCCGGCGCCGAAGGTTGCCGAGATGGCGAGGCGTTCGAGAAAGCTCAGGCGGCCATCGCAGAGGGCGGTGATCAGCCCGGCAACGCCCGCGATGGCGATGCGCGCCCGGACGGCCTCGAGCGTCAGGGGACCGACAAAGCCGTCGGCCCGGGCGCCCACTTCGGACTGCAGCGCCTTGACCGCGCGTTCGGGGCCCGAATGCACGGCAAAGTCGAAGAGCGCGAGATCGAGGCCCGCCGGCAGGGCGTCGGCATTGCAGCGGTCCCAGTAGAGCGCCTTGTAGATGGCGCCCGCTTCGTCCCTGCCGAGCGACCGGACTTCCGTGACGGGCAGCGCCCACCAGGGCGAGATCTTGCGCCACGCGGCCAGGGTTTTTCGCGTGATGCCCATGTTGGTGGCCCCGCCCGGGTCGACGGGGTTGTTCGCGAAGCCGCCTTCCTGGCGGAGGATTTCCGGCAGGCAGGCGGCAAAGCGGGAAACGGGCGATGGGCTCGGATCAGGCATTGAAAGTCCCTCGGGCGGCAAGCCCCGGGCCGAGGCTCGGGCTCACCTGGCTGACAGTGAAATCGAATCTCGCGGGCAGGCTGCCGAAATCGGCGAGCTGCTGGGCGGCGGTGTAGACGGCCGTGGGCTCCGCGGCGGCAATCGTGCGAAGCGGCGTGGTCCCGCTCAGGACGGCCACCACATAGGCCTCGGGCGGGAGCTCGAGCGGGGCCTCGGCCGTGTTCCAGCTGTCGGTATCGGCTCTAGAGCGGCGAACCCAGCGCAGCGACACGTCGCCCGTCGTGCCGTCGCGGATGGCGCTCAGGTGCACCGGCGCCAGAGGCAGCGCCGGAGCGAGTTCGACATCGACGCTGAAGGGGGTGCCGAGGGCGTCGCCGCGGCCCGCATAGGCGCGCAGCGCCAGCGTCTGGCCCAGCCACTCGTCCGAGACCGGCTCGATGGCCGGCGCGCCATCGAGGACGATCACGGCGCGGCCGATGCTGGCGGGGCCAATGGCGTGGCTCGTGCCTCCCTGCCCGCGGAGGAGCCGCCTCAGGACGTATGTCCCGGGCGCGGTGAGCGTGGCATTGGCGAAGCCGATGACTTCCCACTCGCCGCTGTCGGTCTCGACGGCGAGGCGGTTGGTGCCCGCCAGCACCGCGGCCTCGTCGGCCGAGGCGAGGTGGCCGTTGTAGAGGGTCACCGCGAGGATGGAGGCATCGTCCCACACGCAATCCGGCCCGGCGGCAAGGTCGCCGGCCAGCACGCCGAGGGCCGCGTTGTGCGCCAGCACCGCGAGCGGCCGAGCCGTCGCGTCGTCGGTGATTTCGACGCTGCCCGGCCAGGGGAAGGCCATGGCGGCGAGCAGCAGGCGCGAGGGGCCGTAGGCGGCCGGATCGGCGGGCAGATGCGCGCCGGCCAGCAAGGGGATGGCGCGCGCGGCGATGCCGCCGACGGCCGGCAACGGCCGGTCCGACACGATTGCGGCGTTGCTGGTCGGGGTGATCGCGAGGAGCGATGCGGTGCGGGCGATACCGTCACGCAGGCTCTGGAGGACGAAGGGGCCATCGCCCTGCCCCTCGATCGAGACGACATCGCCCACTTCGAGCGCGGAGAGGGCGGGCGGGAGCACGACGTCGAGCGTATCGAGGTTGCCGCCGCCGGCGGCCAGCAGGCGCTCGGCGGCCCCTCGGGCGCCGCTCAGGTCGAGCACCAGGGGTGAGTTGACGCCCTCGGTCGGCCCGCCCGCGAGGCGCATCGCCGTGACCGTCCCGGCAAGATAGTCGCGCTCGCGATCGCTGTAGGTGAGCGCGACCCGCCCCAGGGGCTCCGTGGGATCGGGACGGCGTCGCGAAGCGAGCGCCTCGCCGGCGTCGGCCAGGTCGTCCGCTTCGATGCTCACGGCGAGGTGCGCCTTGGGGAGCGCGAAGGCGAGGCCATCGGGCCGGTCGCGCACCGCAAGACCGCTCGCGTCGAGCAGCGGCTGAAGGACATCGCGCGCCGAGACCACCGCTTCGAGGTCGAGGCCGAAGACGAAGGGCAGCGCGGCCTCCGCGGCGCCGAAGGTCAGGCCATAGTCGGCGGCGACCGCGGCGAGCAGTTCGTCGGTTGCGAGGCCGCCGAGCCGACCGGTCAGCCAGTGCCCGGTCGCGTGGTTGGGCCCGTCGGCCCAGACCGTCTTCTCGGCAGGAAAGGCGGGATAAGGCCGCGCGTCCCAGGTCCAGAGATAGATCCGGTCGGGATCGACCATCCGCCCGTCATAGCCGGTCGACGCCGGATTGTTGGTCTCGGCGAAGCCCGGCGCGTCCGGTCGCCACCAGCCCAGATGGGTGCGCAGGAACTGCCGCTGCGCCAGTGCGTCGGGCGCGCCGTTCGAAAACCAGGGCCGTGCATTTTCCGCACTTTTCGGGTCCGGGAAGACATTGGGCTCGTTCGGGCCCTTGTCGACGGCCGGGCAGCCGAGCTCGGTGAACCAGATCGGCTTGCTCTGCGGCACCCAGGCGGTCGGGGTCGCGGCGCGCACGCCGCCCGCCCGATCGTGGTGGGCGTTGCTCCACCACGCGACGAGGTCCTTGTAGCGCCAGACCCAGGGCTCCCCGAAAGCGCCGTCCGTGATGGGGGTGCGCAGGTTCGCCAGCCGGTCGGCTTCGGACGCATAATACCAGTCGAACCCTTCGCCGCCGGCGATGTTGGCCGCAAGGTAGGCGGGATCGTAAGGCCCATCCGCGACGCTCCAGTCGAGATGGTCCGTTCCGTCGCGCCAGTCGGCGAGCGGCATGTAGTTGTCGAGCCCGAGCGCATCGATGTCGCCCGAGGCCCAGAGCGGGTCGAGGTGGAAGAACTTGTCGCCGGGTGCATCGGCCGGCTGGTAGCCCGAAAATTCGCTCCAGTCGGCGCCATAGGTCAGCCTCGCGCCCCCGCCCGAAACCGGCCCGACGATGCTGCGGACTTCTGCCGCGAGGCTCACGAGCCCCGCAACGAACGGAAATGCGTTCGCGTCGTCGCGCAGGGTCGTGAGGCCCCTGAGCTCGGAGCCGATGATGAAGGCATCGACGCCGCCGGCCAGTACGGAGAGCCTGGCGTAGTGGAGGATAAACCGGCGAAAGCCCCATTCGGCCGGGCCGGAGTAGGTCACCACGCCGCCCGAAGCCGAAAAGTCCGACGCCGCGGCCGCGCCAAGGAAGGAAGCGATGGGGGTGGCGATGCCGGCGGTCCGGTCAGGGGTGCCGGAAAAACCTGGGGCGGGATCGCAGGTGATGCGGCCGCGCCAGGGATAGGTCGGCTGCCCGGCCGAGCCGCCATAGGGGTCCGGCAGCGTGTTGCCTTCCGGAACGTCCATCAGGACGATCGGGTAAAGCGTCACCTTGAGGCCGCGCGCCTTGAGGTCGGCGATGGCGCCTAGCACCGCGGCGTCCGAGGGCGTGCCGCCATAGGCGGGGTTGCCCTCGTAGAGCGAGACCACCGGGGCGGTATCGCGGGTCAGCCCCGCCACCGCCCAGCTCGCGCCATCCACCGCCTTGCTGTGGTTTTCGACGCGCGGACGGATGGTGCAGTTCCCCGCCCTCAGGTCGTCGCCGAACCAGGCGACAACCAGCGACACGTGCTCGAGATTGGGGCAGAGCGCCTGGAGTTCGTCGATCGAAACGGTCCAGTCCGAAACGCGCGAATAAAGATGCGCGTTCTCGTTTGCCGTGGTGCCGGGCGAGACGAGCTTCACGCGCGCAACCGGATCGTAGCCGAACTCGGTCGCGGCGGGGATCACCGTCACCGCCCTGATCCGCGGCTCGAGCTCGCCGACCGCGCGGCAGAGTTCGACCGAGAGGTTGGGGATGCGGTTGCCAAAGGGGGTCAAGTCCAGGCGCTCGAAAACGAGGTAGCAGAGCCCGCGATAGGCGGGGGCGTTGCC
>DASZTU010000346.1:0-2502 GCA_035547975.1 Devosiaceae bacterium
ATATTGGGACCGCGACCTGAAGCGGCCGCGAACGGCGCGTTCATTTTCCGTTAAGAGAGGTTAAGACCGGAACAGCGCGACGATCTCGCGATTGCCGTCGCCCCCGGTGATCGGCGAGGGCAGCGAAAGGCGATGGGCGAACCCGCAAAGCCCCATGAAGGCGATCACCTCGGCCTCGGCTCGGGAAATGGCGCCGGCATCGGTGACGATCCCGCCGCTGCCGATGAAGGCGCGGCCGACTTCGAACTGCGGCTTGATGAGGACGATGGCGTCGGCCCCCGCCCGGAGAAGCGCGAGCGGGGCCGCCAGCACCTTGGTGACCGAGACGAAGCTCACATCCGAGGTGAGGAGATCGATCGGCTCCGGCACCTCGGCCCGCGTCAGGTCGCGGGCGTTTTGCCCTTCCATGACAACGATTTTGGGGTCCTGCCGGATTCGCTGCTCGAGCTGGCCGTGGCCGACGTCGACGGCATAGACGCGCGCCGCGCCCCGCTCGAGCAGCACCTGCGTAAACCCCCCGGTCGAGGCGCCGATATCGAGGCAGGTCTTGCCCGCGACCGAAACGCCGCCCGCCTCGAGCCCGGCGACGAGCTTCAGCGCGGCGCGCGACACATAGCGCGCGGCGGGATCGGCGACCTCGATCCGGTCGCTATCGGAAACGGGCTGGCTGGGCCTCGTCGCGACGACGCCGTTGAGGCGCACCGTCCCCCTGAGGATCGCGTCGCGCGCCCGGGCGCGGCTCGGCAGCAGCTTTCGCGCTTCGATGGCGAGATCGAGCCGCATCGGCTCACGCGGTCAGGAATCGAGCGGCTCGGTGCCGACGGGCTTGCCCTCGCGGTTGAGGGTGATCTTTTCGATCCGCGCCTCGGCCGATTTCAGCAGCGTCTCGCAATGCGCCTTGAGCGCCTCGCCGCGCTCGTAGATGGCAATCGATTCGGCGAGCGGCGCCTGCCCGCTCTCGAGCTTCGCCACGATCCGCTCGAGCTCGGCCAGCGCCGTCTCGAAGCTCATCGCCGCCACGTCGTCGAAATTGTCCTCGGCCACTATGAATCCTCCCCGGCGAGGGCGCTGGAAGTGCCGTCCTGTAGCATGCCCACATGGCTTGTCACACCGTCGGCGAGGCCGCCGCGATCGTAGCCGCCCTCGAGCAGGGAGACGATGCGGCCGTCGCAGGCGCGGTCGGCAAAATCCATGAGTTTCCCGGTGACCCAGCCGAAATCATTGGGCTGCCAGTTGAGCTGGGCGAGCGGGTCGCGATGGTCGGCGTCGAACCCGGCCGATATCAACAGCAGGTCGGGGTGGAAAGCGTGAAGAGCGGGGAAAATCCGCGCCCCGTACGCCTCGCGCATCTCGGCGCCGCCGGAATTGGGCGGCAGCGGCGCGTTGACGATGTTGCCCACCCCCGTCTCGCGCGCCCCGCCGGTCCCGGGATAGAGGGGCATCTGGTGGCTCGAGGCATAGAACACCGAGGCATCGGCCTTGAAGATGTCCTGCGTGCCGTTGCCGTGGTGCACGTCGAAATCGACGATGGCGACGCGGTCGGCGCCGTATTTGCGCTGCGCCTCGCGGGCGACGACGGCGACGGTGTTGACGAGGCAGAATCCCATCGGCCGGTCGATCTCGGCGTGATGGCCGGGCGGGCGAATGGCGCAGAAAGCGTTGTCGACCTCGCCGAGCAGCACCGCATCGAGCGCCATCAGCGCCCCGCCGAGGGCGGTGGCGACGGCATCGAGCGAGCCCGCGGAGATGAAGGTGTCCTCGTCGATCCGCCCGATTCCCTCGGCCGGACGGAGCTCGCGCAGCCGCTGCAGGTAGCCGGGAGCGTGAACGAGCTCGGCGAGGGCGAGGTCGGCGGTCGCGGCATTGCGCCGCACCAGCTTCGAGAAATGCGGACGGGCGAGGGCCTGTTCGACGGCGCGGATGCGTTCGGCGCGCTCCGGGTGTCCGCTCGGGGTCACGTGGCGTTCAAAGTTCGGCTGGCTGACCAGCAGGGTTGACATTTGATCGTGCCTTGCGAGACGGCGAGCCGCGCCTTTCTTGACGCGCGCCCGGTCCCTTGTCAAACACAGTGCCCATGCAGAAGTTGCCGGCCGACCCCGCGACGCTTTCGCAGTTTGCGCACACGCTGAGGGCCGGCGGGGTGGTCGCGTTCCCCACCGAAACCGTTTACGGGCTCGGCGCGGACGCCAGCAATTCGGACGCGGTGCTCTCGATCTACGAGACCAAGGGCCGGCCGCGCTTCAATCCGCTCATCGTGCACTGCGCCGACCTCGCCATGGCCGAAACGCTCGCGGTGTTTTCGCCCCTCGCGCGCCGGCTCGCAACGCTTTGGCCGGGACCCCTGACGCTGGTCCTGCCGAAGCGGCCCGGCGCGCCGCTCTCCGACCTCGTGACCGCCGGGCTCGATACCGTCGGCAGCCGCGTTCCGGCGCACCAGCTGGCCCTCGACCTCATCGCGGCGGTGGGGCGCCCCCTCGCGGCGCCTTCGGCCAACCCCTCGGG
>DASZTU010000347.1:0-6960 GCA_035547975.1 Devosiaceae bacterium
TTTCGCGAATTTCGACCTTGAGGGCGCGCGCGCGATCCGACAGTTCAGCGTCGGCGGCCTTGAGCAGGAAGGCATCGAGCCCGCCACGGTGCTCGACCGAGCGCAGCGCATTGGCCGAGATGCGCAGCCGGACCGAGCGCCCGAGCGCGTCCGAGATCAGCGTCACGTTGAGCAGGTTGGGGAGGAACCGGCGCTTGGTGCGGTTCACCGCGTGGCTCACACTGTGGCCAACCATCACGCCCTTGCCCGTCAGTTCGCAGCGCCGTGCCATGGGTCTTGTCCTGTCCAATATCGGCCGGCGGCGAGGATCGATGCCCCGCGGGCGGCCGGATTTGTGGTGAATTCGTCGGCGGTTTCCATAGAGAAACGGGGCGCCGCCGTCAAGCGAAAGCAACCCCTCAGGTCTCGCCGTCCTCCGGCAGCACGGCGAAGCGCAGCGTAAAGCGGGAGCCATCGGGGCCGCTGGTGAATTCGGAGGTGCCATCGATCTGGGCCACGAGCCCGCTGATCAGGCGCCGGCCGATGCCGCGCGAGCGGGAAGTGGTGTCGAACCCGACGCCGTTGTCCTCGATGAGGAGCAGGGCGTGCGCTTCGTCCTCCCGTGTCAGCGTCACGGTGATGACGCCGTGCCGGCCATCGACGAAGGCGTGCTTGAGCGAGTTGGAGAGGAGTTCGTTGACGAGCAGGCCGAGCGGCATGGCGACGTCGTGGGGGACGCGCATGCTTTCGAGATGCGTCACGATTTCGTTGTCGCCGCCATAGGTGTTGGCCAGATGCTCGGCGAGCGTGCCGAGATAGCCCTCGACCTCAACCGAGGTGAAGCGCTCCGAGCGGTAGATGTGCTCGTGGATGGCGGACATAGCGGAGATGCGCCGCACGATGTCGGCCTTCACCTCGGCCGGGGTGGGCGAGAGCTGGATGATCGAGGCGACGGCCTGCAAATTGTTCTTCACGCGGTGGTGGATTTCGCGGAACAGCACCTGGTTGTGCTGCAGCACCTCTTCGAGCTCGGCGCGGCTGCGCTCGGCGGCGGTAAGGAGCCGGGCGGAGAGCACCGCCACGCCCAGAAGCGCCAGGGCGATGGGACCCATCAGCAACAGCACGGTCCATACGGAACGCCAGAGCTGGCTGACCACCACGTCCTGCGACACCGACGCGAAGGTGATGAGATTGAGGCGCGGGATGTGCTTGTAGGCGACGACGCGCGCGACGCCGTCGGCAGGAGAAACCGGCGATTCATAGGTGCCGGAATCGTGCTCGAGCACGGTCTTGAAGATCGGGGTCGAACTGAGGTCGAGGGGCTGGGGCAGCGGGGGGTAGCGCGCCACGATCCAGCCGTCGGTGCGCACGAGGCTGATCGTCGACTGCGTGCCGAGCTTGAGATTATCCCATAGCGTCGCGAGGACATCGGCGCTGATCGACATCACCGCGGCGCCGGAGAATTTGCCGTCGCGGGTCATCGGCTCGGCGATGAAGAAATAGGCCTTGCCGTCCGTGCCGTTCTGCTGCGGCGAGAGCTCGGCCGCCGAGCCGCCCGCGAGCGCCTTGAAGAAGGCCGCCGAGCCGATTTCGTCGGGCAGCTGTGACGGGTCGCTCCGCGCGACCGCCTTGCCGGCGGCATCATAGATGCCGATCTCGGAAAGGGTCGGCAAGGCAGGGGCGGTCTTGAGCAGAGCCGGGTCCCCTGCGCGGGCAGGATCGCCGCCGAGCGACTGCTCGATCTGGCTGAGCGCGAGTACCGCCGAGCCCGTCATCCAGGGGGTTTGCGCGGCGACCACATCGGCGGCGGACTGGGCCTTGGCTTCGGCCTGGGCGATGATCTGCCCATAGGCCTGCCAGACGAGCAGCCCGAAAATCCCGAAGATGATGAGGAGGAGCCCGACGCTCAGCCCCAGAACAAGGCTGGCGGGCCTCCAGTTCGCCCACGGCGCGCGTTGTTCCACGGCACTACTCCCAGTCAACCGACGTGTACGGGGCGCAGCGAATTGCCGCAAGCGCGCGTCGGCCCCAAGGGCGATTTTCACCCTCAGGGGTGTGGCGGCATGTGCCTTGCGCCGGTCACGACCCCCTTGCATTGTGGTCGGCACTTCTGATTCCCGGCCCTTCGCGCCGGCAGGCCCAGGATCGTTGCGCGTGCCCCCCAGTCGGTTGCTTTGTGCCCTTGCCGGTTTTCTTCTAGCCGCGTGGGCGGTGGGGGCGCAGGCCGCCCCGGGCGTCGAGGCCGTCGCCGGCTACACGCTGAGCCTCGGCGGGATCACGTTCGCCAACGGCACGGTGACGCTCACCGACGGGGACGGGCGCTATGACCTTGCCCTCAAGGCGGAGGTCACGGGGCTCGGCACCCTGGTGTCGAGCGGCATCGCGCGGGCGGAATCGCGCGGCGTTTCGGGGGGCGGCGGGCTCACGCCACAGGCCTTCGACCTCCTGACGCGCTCGGGCGGCGAGGATTTTGCCATCAACGTCACCTATGCGCACGGGGACGTTTCGACCTTCGTCATCACCCCTCCCATCGTCAACAACATCAACCGGGTGCCGATCGAGCGCTCGCAGCTGAGCGGCGTCGGCGACATGCTGTCGGGGTTCATCGTCAAGTCGAAGGCGCTCGACGCTTCGCTCTGCACGCACCGCCTGCGGGTGTTCACGGGGATCGAGCGCTTCGACCTCACGATGAGCGACATCGGCCCGGACAAGGCGACGTCGCTGCGCACCGCCTATCAGGGGCCGGTCGAGCAGTGCCGGATCAAGTACACGCCGATCTCGGGGCATTTCACAACCTCGGAAATGACGAACTACCTCGCCAAATCCGACAACATCTTCATCTGGTACGCGCCGCTCGGCGACAGCGGCTACTACATCCCCTATCGCGTGCTCGTGGCGACGAGCATGGGCGATCTCTCGATGGTGCTGACGAGCCTCAAGCACTGACTGGGCAGCGCGCATCCACTCCACGGGCGGAGCGGGCGCCGCGCGCCTAGCGGCGGCGTTCCTCCTCGAGGAAGGCCGCGACCGCGGCGGGGTCGACATTGCGCTCGATGAAGGCCTGCCCGATGCCCCGCGTCAGGATGAAAGTCAGGGCGCCGCGCACGACCTTCTTGTCCTGCGCGATGGCATCCATCAGCGCGGCGGTCGCCGGCAGGTCGCCCGGAATGTCGGCGAGGCGGGTCGGGAGGCCACAACCGCTGAGGTGGGACTCGACGCGGCCGGCGTCCTGAAGCGACGCGATGCCCAGCCGGGCCGAGAAGCGGTGCGCCAGCACCATGCCGACCGCGACCCCTTCCCCGTGCAGCAGGCGATCCGAATAGCCGGTCGCCTTCTCGAGGGCGTGCCCAAAAGTGTGGCCGAGGTTGAGCAGGGCGCGGACGCCGGTCTCCTTCTCGTCGGCGAGGACGAAGCGGGTCTTTGCGGCGCAGGCGTGGGCGACCGCCTCGGCGCGGGCCGGCCCGCCCGCGAACACCTCGTCGCGGTGGCTTTCGAGCCAGTAGAAGAACTCGGCGTCGTCGATCAGGCCGTACTTGGCCATCTCGGCATAGCCGGCGGCGAACTCGCGCGGCGGCAGGGTCTCGAGGGCGGTGAGGTCGGCCAAGACGAGTTTGGGCTGGTGGAAGGCGCCGATGAGGTTCTTGCCGTGCGGCGAGTTGATGCCGGTCTTGCCGCCGACCGAAGAGTCGACCTGGGCGAGGAGGGTGGTTGGCACCTGGACGAAGTCCATGCCGCGGCGGGTAATGGCGGCCGCAAAGCCCGCGAGGTCGCCAATCACCCCGCCGCCGAGCGCGATGACGAGGTCGCCGCGCTCGAGCCGCGCCGCAAGCAGCGCGTCGACCACCTCCCCGAGCCGGGCGAAGGACTTCGTCGCCTCGCCATTGGGCAGGACGATCTCGGTCGAGGCCACCCCTGCCGCGGCGAGCGCACGGCGGAGGCGCGGCAGCTGCGCCGCGGCGACTTCGGTATCGGTGACGATGCCGAAGCGGCGCCCGGGAAACTGCCGTTTCAGCCGCTCTCCGGCGGTCTCGAGCAGATTGCGGCCGATGACGATGTCGTAGGCCCGCTCGCCGAGCGGCACGTGGACGATGCGCTCAGAGTCCATGCGAAACCTCGGCGGTGGCCGGGGCGAGATGGGCGGTCAGGGCGGCGACGATGTCGTCGGCCACCTGGTCCTGCGGCACGTCGCGCGTCGTGACGGTGACATCGGCCTCGGCGTAGACGGGGTAGCGGGCCTCGATCAGCTGGCGCAGCGTTTCGCGCGGATTGGCGGTCTTGAGGAGCGGCCGGTTCGAGCGGCGCGAGACGCGCTGGAACAGCAGGTCGAGGTCGGCCTTGATCCAGACCGAAACCGAGGCCGATTTGATGAGCGCGCGGGTTTCGGGGTTGATGAAGGCGCCCCCGCCGGTGCCGAGCACGATCCCTTCCTCGCGCAGCAGCCGGGCGATAACGCGCGCCTCCCCGGCGCGAAAATCGGCTTCGCCATGGGCGGCGAAGATTTCGGGAATCGTCATGTTGGCGGCCTTTTCCACTTCCTCGTCGCTGTCGAGGAAGTGGCGGCCGAGCCGCGCCGCGAGCCGCCGCCCGACGGTCGTCTTGCCCGCGCCCATCATGCCGACGAGCACGATCGGCCGGCTGCCCAGGACGCGCAGCAGTTCATCGCGCTTGCTCTCGCGGTTGGCCATGCCGAAATTCCTCTGTCGCCGGCATGGGTTGTCGCCAAGGGCCCGGAATTGTCAAGCGAGGGCGCCGGCCGCATGGCCCGGAAGCGACGGATTTGCGGGCGAATCGGCGGTAACCATCTTGCAATGTGGCGGCAAAGGCGCTTGTTACCGCCGTCTTCAATCTGCCAGTCGACCAAGCTCCATGGACCAGCAAGCACGCGTCATGTCCCTTCTCGAGCAGGTGGGGGTGACGATCAACGGGCCCAATCCGTGGGACCCGCAGATCAAGAACCAGGACGTCTGGAACCGCCTTTACGCGCAGGGCTCGCTGGGCCTGGGCGAGGCGTTCATGGACGGCTGGTGGGAGTGCGAGGATCTCGCCGAGTTCTTCAGCCGCATCGTCAGCGTCGATCTCGGCAGCAAGATCCGCGTGACGCCGAACCTCCTCTGGCAGATCATCCAGTCCAAGTACCTCAACATGCAGACGATCAGCCGCTCGCGGCGGGTCGCCAAGATGCACTACAACGAGACGGACGCCTACAAGGCCTCGCTCGACAAGCGCATGACCGGCTCGTGCGGCTACTGGCCCGAGGGGGTGACCAATGTCGATGAGGCGCAGGAAGCCAAGCTCGACATGATCTGCCGCAAAGTGCAGCTCAAGCCGGGCGAGACCGTCTGGGATATCGGCTGCGGCTGGGGCGCCTTCATGGGGTTCGCGGCGGAAAAATACGGCGCCAACTGCATCGGGGTCACCGTCTCGCCCGACCAGGCCGCCTACGGGCGGGAGCGCTACAAGGACCTGCCGGTCGAGTTCCAGGTCAAGGACTATCGCGAGTTCCAGGGGAAAGCCGACAAGATCGTCTCGATGGGGATGTTCGAGCACGTCGGCTACAAGAACTACCGGACCTATTTCGAGACGGCGCGACGGGTGATCAAGGAGGACGGCCTCTTCCTGCTCCACACGATCGGGTCGCCCGTCTCGACGACGACGATCGACCCCTGGATCGAAAAGTACATCTTTCCGGGCGGCGTCCTGCCCTCGATCAAACAGGTGGGCGAGGCGATCGAGGGGCTTTGGAGCGTCGTCGATCTCCACAATATCGGGCCCCACTACGACAAGACCCTCTGCGCCTGGTGGGACAATTTCCGCACCAAATGGCCGCGGCCGCAGACCGACGAGCAGTGGCGGTTCTACCGCATGTGGCAGTATTACCTCTTGTGCTGCGCCGGCGGTTTCCGCGCGCGGGCCATCCACGTCTGGCAATTCGTCCTGTCGACCAAGGGCGTGCCGGAGGGCTACGTCACCCAGCGCTGAGCGGGACGGGGGGCCGGGGCGGGGCTTGCGGCCCGCGGGCGGTTTTCTTGGCCAAGATGGATTCCCGCTTGCGCGGGAATGACGCCGGGATGCGGCGTGGGGATGGTCCCCAAATTCGCCCTCCCAACCACCGTCATCCCGGGCTTGACCCGGGGATCCAGCCGGCCTCACCGAGCGAGGATGCGGCGCGGTGGGCTGGATGGCCGGGTCACGCCCGGCCATGACGAGGTTGGGGTTTGGGGCCCCGGACCTCGCCCTTCGACAAGCTCAGGGTGAGGTCCTCGGGGGGAGGTCCTCGCGAGGTGAGGTCCTTTCGGCGCAAAGGCGTGCCCCACCCCCACCCTCATGGTGAGTTGGTCGAACCATGAGGGGCGACGAGCGCAGGCGGTCCCTCCCAAAACCTTCGTCCTCATGGTGAGGTGCGAGCGCAGCGAGCCTCGAACCATGAAGCCCCAAACTCAGCCCCAGCCCTCTCCCTCCCCCTTGCGGGGAGGGGTCAGGGGTGGGGGTAGCCCGATGCTCCGAGCCACGGACGTCGGTTTTCGTGGCCAAGATGGATTCCCGCTTGCGCGGGAATGACGCCGGGATGCGGCGTGGGGGTGGTCCCCAAATTCGCCCCTACCCACCCTCATCCACGGCCATGACCCGGGATCCAGCCAGCCTCGCCTCCCGCCCATGCGGCGCGGTTGGCTGGATGGCCGGGTCATGCCCGGCCATGACGAGGCGGGGACAAGGTGCCCCCGGACCTCGCCCTTCGACAGGCTCAGGGTGAGGTCCGTGTTGAGGGGCCCCCGAAGGCAGTCTTCCCGAGACCATCGTTGTGAACCTGAGGCCTTTCCGCGGGGAGGCCCTTCCCCCCTCATGGCGAGGTGCGAGCGCAGCGAGCCTCGAACCATGAGGCCCCAGCCCCAGCGCCGGCCGTCCCCCTCCCCCTTGCGGGGTGGGGTTAGGGGTGGGGGTAGACACATGCACGGAATGGGCGGTCGGGGGAAGCGACCCCTC
>DASZTU010000348.1:0-3382 GCA_035547975.1 Devosiaceae bacterium
GAGCGCCGTGTCCTTGCCCTTGATCTGCTGGCCAAGGAAGAACTGCGCCAGCATGAACAGCGACAGGAGGAAGATGATGACGAGCAGCAGGCTCGAGAGCGCGTCGACGAAACCCGGCCAGTAGTTGGTGACCTGTCCGCGGCGAATGCGTGAGGAGGGCACCGGCTAGCCCCGCCGCTCGCGCTCGGTCTGGTCCTCGCGCAGCATCGCCTCGATCAGTTCGCGCAGCCGACGGCTGGTTTCCTGCTGGTCGCGGATGTGGGCCCGGATATCGTCCTGCTCGGCGCGAATGTGCTTGACGAGGCCATCTATGCCGCGCGCCAGCTCCGCCATGGCGCGGATGGCGTTCTGCTGGCTGTCCGACCGCTGCATGGTCGAGCCCAGCTGCTCGAACATCGCCTGGATCTCGCCACCCGAAACGCCGAGGCCGCTCGCCTGCATGGCGGTGACCGGATGGTCGAGCTCGGTCATGGAAGCCATCCAGTCTTCGAGATCGGTGAAGAAGGCGTTTTGCGCCTGGCTCGTCTGCAGGTCGAGGAAGCCGAGGATCAGCGAGCCCGAAAGGCCGAACAGCGAGGCCGAAAACGCCGTGCCCATGCCGGAGAGCGGGGCGACGAGGCCTTCCTTGAGGTTGTTGAAGAGGGTCGCCGTGTCGCCCGACGTCGCGTCGAGGTTCTGGATGACGGTTGCGACCGAGGTCACCGTAACGAGCAGGCCGTAGAACGTGCCCATCAGGCCGAGGAAGACGAGGAGGCCCGTTAGGTAGCGCGAGGTGTCCTTGGCTTCGTCCAGCCGGTTGCCGACCGAATCCAGGATGGTCCGCATGCTCGCCGGGGTGATGACGGATTCCCCGATCCGGTCGCGCAGAATGCCGGCGACGGGGGCGAGGAGGACGGGCGGACGGACGTGCGCGGTGCTGCCGTCCTGCAACGAATTGACCCAGCGGATTTCGGGGAAAAGCCGGATGATCTGGCGGAAACTGAGGAAAATGCCCGTCGCCGCGACGAGGAGAATCAGTGAATTGATGAACGGGTTGGCCCAATAGAAGGTCGTCACCTGGTTGCCCAGGATCAGCCCGACGAAGCCGACAATGATCAGGAAGATCAATATCTTGACAAGATATACGACCGGGCTCGCCAGATGATAGGGGTCGTAAGCTTGCGCCATGGGCCTGATCGGTTCGACTGGGTCGAGAAAGCTTAGTCACAGCATCGAGGTGTGACAATGGCTTGGCGCCGAGGACCGGCAGCCGAGAATGCCCACTTGCGCGTCGAATGCGGCGCCGCGATGGCGGGGCGCAACGCTGCCCAGGGGCCCTTACTTTACGGCCTGCACGGCCTTGAGCAATTGGCGTTGCACGTCTTCGTTACCGGCCACGACCTCGCCGTTCCAGATCGAGCCGGACCCGCCGGAATAGTCGGTCATCGTGCCGCCGGCCTCGCGCAGCATCAGCCAGCCGGGCGCGACGTCCCACGGGCTGAGGGCCGATTCCCAATAGCCGTCGAACCGGCCGGCGGCGAGCCAGGCGAGGTCGGTCGAGGCCGAGCCCGTGCGGCGGATGCCGGAACTCGCCGGAGCAATGTGGGCGATCTGGCGAATGGTGCGCGCGTCGTCGCCTCCGCCGCCGCCGCGGATGCCGGTCACCACCACGCAGTCGGCGAGGTGCTTGCGGCCCGCAACACGCAGGCGCCGCTTGTCGCCCAGCCAGGCGCCGCCGCCCTTTTCGGCGGTGAAAAGCTCGTCCATCACGGGATTGTGGATCACCGAGGCGACGATCTCGCCGTTGCGCTCGAGCGCGATCGCGACGGCGAACATCGGGATGCCGTGCAGGAAATTCGTCGTGCCGTCGAGCGGGTCGACGATCCAGCGGTGCGCCCCGTCGGTCCCCGCGACCTCGCCGCCCTCCTCCATGAGAAAGGCATAGGTCGGGCGGGCCTTGCGCAGCTCCTCGAAGACGATCTGCTCGGCCCGCCGGTCGGCGTTGCTGACGAAATCGGCCGGGCCCTTGCGCGATACCTGGAGGTTTTCGACCTCGCCGAAATCGCGCGTCAGGGCGCGCCCGGCCTTGATCGCGGCATTGACCATGACGTTGAGGAGCGCTGAGCGGGCCATAAGGAAACACCTGGGCGAAGGGGGGAAAGCGGACCGGCGGCCCGGCCGCTTCAATGCCGCAGATGCGGCCGCGGTTCAAGGCGTGTTTGCGCCGGGGCGTCCCCCATGCCCCCGGGCAGCTGAGCATCAGGCCGCGGTTGAGCCGCGCCCTTATTCAGCAGGGGCAGGCGTTGCGGCGGCGGTCGCGGCGGTGGTCGAGTTCTCGGGCGCCGTCTCGCTGGCCGGCGTCGGCAAGGTCGGGCCGCCCGATGCCGGCGGCGCATTCTGGGCGACCGCGGTCGGGGGACGCGAGGGCCAGAAGCGGGCCCGCTCCTCGGCGCGCGCCAGTTCGTCCTTCGGAATGGAAACGAGCAGCTTGTCGAGCTGGGGGTCGTTGAGGCCCTGACGGCGCGCCAGCGCCCGCCACATGGCAGCGGATTCGAGGTCGAGATCGACGCCCTCGCCGACGGCGAGGAGCTTGGCGTAGCGGTTCTGGGCCACGGGATTGCCGGCCTCGGCCGCCTGCCGGTACCAGCGGACCGCCGCTGGGCGGTCCTGCGAAACGCCCTTGCCGAGATAAAGGAGGGTCGCGTAGTCGACCTGCGCGGCGGTGATCCCGGCCTGGGCGGCGAGGCCGATTTCGATCGCGCCCTGGCGCTGGTCCTGCACCACGCCGCCGCCTTCCATCAGCATGCCGCCATAATCGTACTGGGCTTCGGCGAGCCCGGCATCCGCCGCCTCCTTCATGAGGTTGGCGGCCTTCACGAGGTCCGGCTCGACCGCCTGGCCGTCGATGTAAAGCAGGGCCAGATTATACTTGGCGGGCGCATAGCCCGCGTCGGCGGCCTGCTGGAACAGTTCGGCCGCGCGCTTGAGGTCCTTCGGCACGCCGCTGCCCGCCTGGTACAGCATCGCGAGCTCGAAGGCGGCGAGCTTGTCGCCGTTGCGGCTCGCCAGCTTGAACCAACCGGCCGCCTTGGCATCATCCTCGGCGACCCCGAGTCCCTGGTCGTAGATTTCGCCGATCAGCGTCTGGGCTGCCCCGTCGTTGTGTTCGGCGCGCGGCAGGGCGAGGGCAAGCGCCGTGAGGTAGGCGCCGCGCTGGTAGGCGCCGAACGCCTCATCGACCTGCCGGCGCGGGCCGGGGCCACCGCCAAAAACCTCAGCGCTGATCGCCTGCGCGTCCGGCTGCTGGCCGGCATCGGCCGCGGGGGCCGGCGTCGCATCCCCGGCGACGGCCGGCGCGTCCGCGGCCGCTCCGGGGCTCTCACGCGCGGGGGCGGGCAGGGGG
>DASZTU010000349.1:0-8458 GCA_035547975.1 Devosiaceae bacterium
ATCCGCAGCAATCACCCGGTCTGGTGCAATATGCCCGTGGCGGTGGGCTCGAGCCGGTCCGTTCAGTAGCTCAGATCGAGTTTTGCGCTGGCCTTGCCGCCAGGAAACAACTCGTAGGTCACTCGACCGCGCACCGTGCGAGACTCTCCGCCGAAAGAGACCGTCACCCTGATCTGGCAGATGAGCTTGGTGGGCGTCGCCGATATCGTGCTGGGGGTGCCGGCGAGCACCACCGTGGCGTAAGACGATACGCGTCTGCCGTCTGTGTCCCTCACGCCGGCAAGACCTTTCACGATCAGGTCCCGAATGGTTTGACTGGCACAGACGTCGGGTTGGGCTGCGAGGGACGGCGTGCAGGAAGCAAAGGCGGCCGCTGCCGCAAGAAAAGCGGCCGTAAGCAGCGACCTGAAATTGCCGAACCGGCCCGCCCTCCAATCGGGAATGGTGAAGGGCGGTTCGCTTGCGGTATTCTTTCTGATCGCCCCTACAGACATGGCGATGCGTGCAAAATTCTTCAACACTGCCAATCTCCGTATCTACTTCATTATTCGGCACGGTAGATGTGCGCGCACGGAAGGTATTGACGAAGATCAAGTTGCAGTCGGTCTTGATCAACATGAAAGCAATGGGAAAACGTTTCTGGACCATGCGAGGGAATGACTTGCCGGCCCAGTCCGCGACGCCGTCAGCAAACCGGCGCCCGGCTCGTCACGAACATCACGAACCGCATCAGTGGATGTCCACCAAGTGATGCGGGGGGCGCCCGCCCCGCTAGCGCAGGCTGAACGGCGGGTAGGCGTCGGTCACGAGGAAGAAGGCATAGGCCCAGACGCGGTACGCCCAGCGGCCGACGCCGACGACGAAATCGAAGAGGCCGCGCGGGTAGGCGCCGGTGAAGAGAATCGCGAACCAGGCGATGATCGTCACGACGAAGACCGCGACGGCGAGCACCACGAGCACGATGTAGTGCGGCAGGGCGAGCAGCCATTTCACCAGCGGCAGCCAGCGGTTGAGGTCGTGCTCGACATCGGGGTAGTCGACCTCGAGGTGCACCGACTGCGCCTCGACCGTCGAGGGATAGCGGTCGGTGAGGAGCAGCAGGTAGGCCATGACGCGCGCCCCGAAGCGGGCGAGCTCGAGGCCGAAATCGAACCACCAGCGCGGGTAGCGCTGGCGGAAGAGGATCATCAGCACTGTGGCGAGGAAGAGACCCGCGGTCACCCCGCCGCCGCCCGACTGGATCACGGTGCCCGCCTCGGTCACGGTGCGCGAGGTGCCGGGGCCGTTCAGCAGGGCGAGGATGACGAGGATCGGCAGCGCCCAAATCAGGCGGAAGAAGGTCGTGAGCCGGTCGAGCCGCTCCGGGTAGTCCACATCGAAACGCGCCGCATAGGGAACCGCCTCGGCCATCTTTCACCTCGCAGAGCCGCTGAGCCATCGGCGCGACCCTAGCCCCGGGCCGAAGGCCAGCCTTGACCTGGGTCAAGCCCCTCATGCCCGAGGCGGGGCCGGGCGGCGCGGCCGCGCGGCTCGCCGTCAGGCCGGCGGCCGGGTCGCGAACATCCCGTTGAGCTGCCGCGCGGGCAGCCCCTGCGCGAGGCCCGACAGGTCGCCCTGCCGCAAGGCCTCGGCCGTCGCCGTGACGGCGGCCCAGGCAACCCGGGCGAGGCCGCCGCCGACGCTCAGCCGGCGGACGCCGAGCTCGGCGAATTCGGCGACCCGCATGTTCGGGCGGAGGACCAGCACGTTGACGGGCTTTGGCGCGACGGCGCGAACCATGGCGGCGATATCGGCCTTCTCCGTCACGCCGGGCGCGAAGAGCACGTCCGCTCCCGCCTCGGCAAAGGCGACGAGCCTGTCGATCGCGACCGAGACCGCCTGGGGATCATCGAGCAGGCCTTCGGTGCGCGCGACGAGCAGCACGTCCTCACCCGAGGCGGCAATGGCGCGGTGCGCGGCGGCGATGCGTTCGATGGCCAGCGCCCTGTCGAAGAGGCCGCGGTCGGGCGCCCGGTCCTCGATCGAAAGGCCGGCCACCCCGGTCGCAATGGCGCGCGTCACATTGGCGGCGACCTCGTCCGGCTCCCGCGCGAAGCCGGACTCGAAATCGGCGTTGATCGGGACGTCGACGGCCGCCGCGAGCTCGGTCAAATGGGCGAGGACGTCGTCACGGGCAACGCCGTTGTCGGGGCGCCCGCGGGTCCAGGCGAAGCCCGAACTGGTCGAGGCGAGCGCGGCAAAGCCCATCCCCTCGAGGAGGCGAGCGCTGCCGATGTCCCAGGGGTTGGGAATGACGAAGCAACCGCTTCGGTGGAGGTCGCGAAAGATCCTCCGCTTTTCGGTGACGGTACGGGCCATGCGGGGCCTCCCTGTTGCTGCTGCCGATCGAGCGGCTGGAGCGGGGCCGGCGTGCGCGCTCCGCCCCCCTGCGTACATTTGCCACTCCCGTTCTTTCCGCAAAGCCCAATAGCATCGTCGCGCGGGGGGAATCCGCATGAACACTGGAGGGCAATGCACAATGAACAGAACGAAACTCACTTTGGCCGCGGCCATGGCCGCCGCTATCCTCATTGCGGGCGGTGGCCTCCCCGGCACCGCGAGCGCCGCGACGGCCGCCAAGCCCGTGGCGGGGTGCCTGCTCAAGAGCGGGGCGAAGGCCGCGATCGGCACCCAGGTCGGGACCTGGGAGTGCGTCGGCAGCCGCTGGCACAAGGTCGCCGCGATCAAGCACGCGCCGTTCTTCGCCGACGCCTGGAAGATGAAGGCCAAGGCCTGAAGCCTTTTTGGGGCGGGCCGGCGCCGGCGGGCATGCAGCCTGCCGGCCTCCTGGGAGCGGTGGCTTTGCCGCCGCTCCCGCCACTGCGCAGGCGCCCGGCTCAGCGGCCGAGCGCGTCCTGCTCGCGCGCGATGCGGTCCATCAGGTCATCGAGCGCGCCTTCCCCGGGCGGGTTGGCCCTGAGCCGGGCTTTCGTGTTGGCGAGCGGCTCCTCGAGCACCTCGGCGAGGTTTTCGGAGCAGGTGAAGGGCCCCGCGACGCGCTTGACCTTCGAATTGTCAAACAGGGCCGCGTGGCTCTTGTCGCCCGAGAGCGGGCCTTCCCAGTCCTTGTTGTAGCGCACGAGCGTGTCGGTCGGCACGTGGACGATTCTGGCCTCGACGCCGAGCCCGGCGGCGATCGTCTTATAGATGTCGTCCCAGATGTAGGCGCGGTCCGAGGTGATGTGAAAATCGGTGCCGAGCGCGTCCTTCTTGCCGAAGAGGTTGATGAAGGGGGTCGCGAAATCGACCGAGCGGGTCAGCGTCCAGGGCGTTTCGCCGTCCCCGGCGACGAGCACCGGCCGCCCCGCCAGCATGCGGGCGGCGAGTTCGTCGCCCGTGCCGACCATGGTGGGAAGGCCGGTGCGCACCGTGTGGCTCGGCCTGACAATGGTCCAGGGCAGGGTGGTTTCGCGCTTGAGCAGGGCCTCGCAGGCAATCTTGTCCTGGCTGTATTTCCAGAAAGGGTTCACCGTCGGCGTCTTTTCGGTAATGACGTAGTGCCGGGGCGGCTTTTCGTAGACGGACGCCGATGAAATGAAGATGTACTGGCCGGTGTGGCCGCGAAAAATCTCGATGTCGCTCGCCATTTGCTCGGGCAGGAACGCCATGAACTGGCAGACGACGTCGAAATGGCGCTCGGCGAGCTGCCGGTAGGAGGCGGGGTCCTTCATGTCGCCGGTGATGCTGGTGACGCCTGAGGGCAGCGGCTGATCGGTCCGGCCGCGGTTGAACACAAAGACGTTATGTCCCGCCGCCACCGATTTTTGGACGCAGGGCAGGGATATCTGTCCCGTTCCGCCGATATAGAGCACGCTGAGCGACATGATGCAGTTCCTCCGTTAGAGTTTCCAAACCGCCGCAATCCGGTTGCAAATCTTGCGCCGGAGAGCGGCCGGACCGGCCCGATTTCGCCGCCTTGCAGCGGCGCGATAATTTCAGTCTTGACCCGGGCTCAAGGGCTTCAAGTCCGGGGTAAGTTCGGATTTGCCGGTTGATTTCCGCTGTGAATTGTCTATTGGGCGCTGTTGCCCCTGTATGAGGGCCTTTGCCCGGCGGCGCTCCCTCGCGGGAACGCCAAACGCCGATCGGGGACTATGTTAGTTGCCTCCGACGCCTCCAGCAATGAGTTGATCCCGCGATGCCAACTCCGGTCATTGAAACCGACAAGACCAACCTGTACCTCACCACGGGCAAGACGCAGCTGCACATTCTCAAGGATGTGACGTTCCGGCTGAACGCCGGCGAGGTCGCGGCGGTCGTCGGCCCCTCGGGCAGCGGCAAGACCTCGCTGCTCATGGTGCTGGCGGGCCTCGAGAAGGCGACGAGCGGGCGGGTGACGGTCGGCGGCCGCGACATCACCAACCTCAACGAGGACCAGCTCGCGATCTTCCGGCGCGAAACGCTCTCGATCGTGTTCCAGAGCTTTCACCTCATTCCCTCGATGACGGCGCTCGAGAATGTCAGCCTCGCGCTCGAGATCGCCGAGCGCGGGCAGTCGTTCAAGGAAATCCGCGAGCTTGCGACCGCCGCATTGGCCGATGTCGGGCTCAAGGACCGCCTGCACCACCTGCCGCACGCCCTTTCGGGCGGCGAGCAGCAGCGCGTCGGGCTCGCCCGCGCGCTCGTCACCGACCCCAAGCTGCTGCTCGCCGACGAGCCGACCGGCAATCTCGACCAGGATACGGGCGCCCGCGTCATCGACATGATGTTCAAGCTGGCGCGCGGCAAGGGCACGGCGATCCTGCTCATCACGCATGACCCAAATCTCGCCGCGCAGGCCGACCGGCGCCTCACCATGGAGCACGGCCACCTCTCCGCCGAAGCCGAGGTCGAAGCGGCATGAGCCGTCTGCAGAACTGGCTGAGGATCGCGATCCTCGACCTCAAGGGTGACCTGAGGCACTTCGGCGTGCTGCTCGCGTGCCTCGCGCTCGGCACCATGACCATTGCGGCGGTGGGCTCGGTCGGCGAGGCGCTGCAGCAGGCGGTGGTGCGCGACGCGAGCAAGCTGATGGGCGGCGACATCGAAGCCTCCCGCTCCGACCGGCGCGCCAATGCCGACGAGCTCGCCTATCTCGAGAGCTATGGGCCGGTGGCGGAGGTCGACGACAGCAACGGCCGGGCCGTCGCCGGCGACAACACCGCCTTCCTCGACCTCATGGCCGTCGACAACGACTACCCGCTCGTCGGGCAGGTCGACAGCCCGCAGCTCGCCGCGGGGCAGAAGCCGGGGACGCTCCTCGCGCAGCAGAACGGCCTTTGGGGCGCGATCGTCGATCCGGTCATCCTCGATCGGCTCGGCATCCAGCTCGGCGGCACGTTCCAGATCGGGGATACGCCGTACCAGGCGCGCGGCATCCTCAACTCCATCCCAGACGGCGCCGCCCGCGGCTTCCATCTCGGGCTGCAGATGCTGATTTCGACCGATGCGCTCGCGGCAACGCCCGACGCGCGGCCGCCGCTCCCCGGCATGCTGACGCAGTACCGCTACAAGATCCTGCTCAAGGACAAGGGGCCGCAGGGCGAGGAGCTGCAGACGTTCGAAGCGATCCAGAAAAAGATCATGGAGCACTTCGGCAACGATCCGGCCTGGGCCACCCGCAACCCCAAGGAGGCGGCGGGCAATCTCGGGCGCTTCTACGACCTCTTCACGCAGTTCTTGCTGATCGTCGGCCTTTCGGCCCTGCTGGTCGGCGGGGTCGGCGTCTCCAACGCCGTCGCCGCCTACATCAACGAGCGCGCCCGCTCGATCGCCACCATGCGCAGCCTCGGCTCGACCAGCAACCGCATCCTCGTCCACTTTCTCGTGCAGCTCGGCGTCCTCTCGGCGATCGGGGTCGGCATCGGGCTCGCCGTCGGGGCCGCGGCCACCGCCTTTTTCCTCCCCATCCTCGGCAAGGTGCTGACGGTCGACCTGCCGCCCTCCATCCATCCGGTCGCGCTGCTGACGGCCGCGGGCTTCGGCCTTCTCGTCGCCTTCGCCTTCTCCTACCTGCCGCTCGTGAGGGCGCAGGAGATGAAGCCCGCGATCCTCTTCCGCTCGGTGGGCGCGGCGGTCGAGACCGGGCAGAGCCGGGGCGCGCTGCTCAGGCCGCGCAATGGCGGCCCGCTGCTGATCTCGGCGGCGCTGATCTTCCTCCTCGCCTGGTGGACGACGCAGGACATCAAGCTCGTCGGCTGGTACACCGCCGGGGTGATCGGGGCCTTCTTCCTGCTGCGCCTCGCCGGCATGGCGCTCCAGGCCCTGCTGCGCCTCATTCCGCCGCTCCCCAACACCGAGATCCGCAACGCCATCAAGGCGATCTACCGCCCCGGCTCGCCCGCGCCGATCGTCATCCTGTCGCTCGGCCTCGGGCTCGCGATGCTGCTCGTCATCATCCTCATCGACAACAACACGCGCACGCAGCTGCAGGGGCAGGTGACGCGGGACGCCCCCTCGTTCGTCGCGACCGACCTCTTCCCGGACGAGGTCGACGATCTCAACAAGCTCGCCCAGACCGACAGCGCCGAGGTCGCCAAGGTCGTCGCCGCCCCGATGTATCGCGGCAAGGTCCTCTCGGTGAAGGGCAAGCCGGTCGAGGACTACAAGAACCTCGGCGGGGAGACCGATTTCCTGCTCGGCCCGGCCGTGCCGATGACCGAGCGCGCCGATTTGCCGGAGGGTTCGACGATCACCTCGGGGCAGTGGTGGCCGGCCAATTACAGCGGCCCGCCGGAGATTTCGCTCAGGACCTCGACGGCCAACCTCCTCGGCCTCAAGGTCGGCGACGAGATGACTTTCGACCTCTACAACCAGCAGGTCACGGCCAAGATCGCCAACATCCGGGACTATCAGTTCCAGAGCATGGCAATGAATTTCCTCGTCACCTTCTCCCCCGGCGCGCTCGACGGGCTGCCGGGGAATTTCATGGCGGGCATCAAGACCGTGCCGGGCGCCGAGCAGGCGGTCGAGCGCAAGCTCGCGCACGAGTTCCCGGACCTGACCTTCATCCCGATCGGCGATGCCCTCAACCAGGCGGCGTCGATCCTCGACCAGCTGTCGACGGCGGTCGACGTGGTCGGCGCCCTCGCCGTCATCAACGGCCTCCTCGTGCTCGCCGGCACCATGGCGGCCGGCCGGGCGCAGCGCGAGGCGGACGCGGTCGTCAACAAGGTTCTGGGGGCGACGCGCGGCGACGTCATCCGGGCCTTCGTCCTCGAATACTCCATTCTCGGGGCGTTCTCGGCGGCGCTCGCGGCGGTCCTCGGCGTCTTCGGCTCCTGGGCGATCACCGTCTATTCGCTCGACGTCGACTACGCGATCGATGTGGTGCTGATCCTCGGGGTGATCGTGTTCACGGTACTGCTCACGATTGCGACCGGCGCCGCGACCACCTGGGGGGCGCTCTCGACCAAGCCCGCCCAGTTTTTGCGCATGGAGGCGTAACGGGCCGCGGCCGCTAGCGGTCGGCGACGAGCGGCGCGATCTTCGCCTCGAGCGCGCGGGCGGCGTCGGCGGGTGCGAGCCGCACCTGGAGGCCGCGCTGGCCGCCGTTGAGAAACACCGCTCCGTGGGCGAGCGCCGCTTCCTCGATCGCGGTCGGCACTTTCCGCCGCTGGCCGAAGGGGGAAATCCCGCCGACCTTGTAGCCGGTCAGCCGCTCGGCCGCCTCGGGCTTCATCATGTTGGCCGATTTGCCGCCAAAGGCGGTCGCGAGCTTCTTCATCGAGACTTCGCGGTCGGAGGGCACGACCACGCAGACCGGCTTGCCGTCGACTTCGGCCATGAGCGTCTTGAGCACGGTCGCGGGCGGGACGCCGAGCGCTTCGGCCGCCTGGAGGCCGATGCGGTCGGCCGAGGGGTCGTAGGCATAGGTTTGCGTGGTGAAGGCGACCCCCGCCCGGGCGAGGGCGAGGGTTGCGGGCGTGGTTTTCGACATGCCGAGGAGGTAACCCGCCCGACGGTCTGGCGGCAAGCGGGGAGGGGGCAGCGGGCGAGCGGGGAGGCAGGGGGCATGGTCGATCCGCGACGCGCCTATCCCCCCGTTCACGGGGGAGGCGAAGCCTGGTGGAGGGGGCGGAGGCAGGGAGCGGGGGAGCGAAGGGCCGGAGGCCGGACCTCGCCGTTCGACAGGCTCAGGGTGAGGTCCTGAGGGGGATCAGGCCGGACCTCGCCCTTCGACAGGCTCAGGGTGAGGTCCTCCCGAAGGGCCTCCGTGGGGAGCCCTTGCCAAGACCATCGTGCTTAACCGAGGCCATTCCGCGGTCATTCCGCGGGGAGGCCCTTCCCCCCTCATGGTGAGGTGCGAGCGCAGCGAGCCTCGAACCATGAGGCCCCAACCCAGCGCCGGCCGTCTCCCTCCCCCTTGCGGGGAGGGGTCAGGGGTGGCGGTGGACATGAGCACGGGGCGCGGGGTGGGAAGAGTAGCGCTTCAGGCGGA
>DASZTU010000350.1:0-5312 GCA_035547975.1 Devosiaceae bacterium
GCGCTGCGGCTTCGGCAACCGCCGGGATGCCGATCGCGGCGCGAACTCGGGGCGACTGCACTTCCAGCCGCGGCGCTTCCGCCGCCAGTTGGGCGGCTGAAAAGAGACGGAGCGGCACGCCGAAATGGGCAGCCGCGGCGCGGACAGCGGGTTCCTCCGCCCGGCGGTCGAGCGTCGCAATGGCGGCAAGGGCAGCGGGCGAATAGCCCGCCTCGGCAAGCGTCGCCTCGACGAGCGCGATCACGTCGGCCGCGGAGGCGCCGCTGCTGCAGCCGACGCCGGCGACAAGGATTTTCGCTGCGGGTCCCTCCCCGGCCCGACGAACCGCCACCGCCATCGCAACCGCCTCTCCCGCGCCGCCACTTGCACCCTGGGTCCGGCAGCCGCCGTTAGCGTCCCGCCCGGATGGGAATACCCGGAGGCCCTTCTAGTCCGCCGGGCGGCGCGGCGGAAGGCGTTTTCCACCACCGCCGGCGGAGCCATTTCGGAGCGCGAAATAGCGCAGGATCAATGAGTTCTCTCCACCTGCGAGCGCTTCTGAGAATGAATAGCGGCTCGCGCGCTTGCCGGACCCCGCCCCGGCCCTATATGGCGCGGAATGGATTTGCGCGCCGGAACGGTCCGGCCCCGGACCACAGGCAGGGCAGTGGCACAGAACTCGACCCTTTTCCGCATGGCGGCCGGCAGCGTGGTGCTGGCGGTGGTCGTGCTCGCCCTCAAGGCCATTGCCGCCTATCTCACCGGCAGCGTCGCGCTTTACTCGGACGCGCTCGAAAGCGTCGTCAACGTGGTCACGGCGGGGGTGGCGCTCACGGCGGTGCGGCTCAGCGCCCGGCCGGCCGATGCGGCCCTCCCCTATGGCTATCACAAGGCCGAGTATTTTTCGGCCGTGGTGATCGGCGTCTTCATCGTGCTCGCCGCGGTGGTCATCTTCTACCAGGCCTACGCCGCCTGGGTGACGGCCCGCCCCTTCAATGCCGACCCGCTGCCGATCGGCATCAGCATCCTCGCCACCGCCCTCAACGGTGGCTGGGCCTATTGGCTGGTCCGCGAAGGCCGGCGGCAAAAGTCGGTGGCGATCGAAAGCGACGGACGGCACCTGATCACCGACGTGCTCTCGACCATCGGGGTGCTGGTCGGCGTGACGCTGGCGGTCGCGACCGGCATTCACCAGCTCGACCCGATCCTCGCCGCGCTGGTCGCCGTCAATGTGCTGTGGTCGGGCTGGCAGGTGATCCGGCAGAGTGCCGCCGGGCTCATGGATGCGGCCGTCGACCCAAGGGAACTGGCGCAGATCCGCGAGATCATCTCGACCAATGCGGAAGGCGCCATCGAGGCGCACGACATCCGGACCCGCCAGGCGGGACGAATGACCTTCATCGAGTTTCACCTGGTGGTGCCCGGGGCCATGTCGGTCGCCGAAGCCCACCAGATCTGCGACCGGATCGAGGCCAAGCTCCGCGAGAGGGTCGAGGAATCGACCATCACCATTCACGTCGAGCCGGAGGAAAAGGCCAAGCACTCGGGCATCGTGGTGCTCTAGGGCCGGCACGAGCCCAGCTGGGCGCGGCGCCGGCGTCGCTATTCGCCGCGGCCAGAGCCGCCGTCGCTCAGCACCTCGACGATGCGGCAGTCCGCGACCCGGCCATGCTGATGGCTCTCCAGCATGCCGATCAGCTCGGCCCTCAAGCCGTTGAGCCGGCTGATGCGCTCCTCGACCTCCATCAGCCGGTCGGCGACGATCGCGTCGAGGTCCTCGCAGGGCTCGTCGGGATGGCGGGCGAGGCGCAGCATCGAGCGGATCGATTCCATCGGAAAGCCCATCGAGCGGGCATGGGCGATGAAGCGCAGCCGATCGAGGGCGGCCTCCCCGTACCGGCGCTGGTTGCCATCGGTGCGCGGCGGGGGCGGCAGAATGCCGATCTCCTCGTAGTAGCGGATGGTCGGCACCTTGACGCCCGACAGGGCGGAGAGCTCTCCGATGGCATAATCGCGCATTTTCGCCCTTGAACCTCTAGTGGCTAGAGCAATTATCTAGGTGTCCGGACCCGAATCCCGCAAGGAGATTTGTGATGAGCGCCGGACACGAGCATGCCGAGACTTTTGCCGGCATGAACGCCGCCTATCAGCGTCGGCTGATGCTGGTGACGGCCATCAACATCGCCATGTTCTTCGTCGAGATGATCGCCGGCCAGTTCGCGGGGTCGCAGGCGCTCAAGGCCGACGCGCTCGACTTCTTCGCCGACGGGATAACGTACGCGGTTTCCTTCTGGGCCATCGGCAGGCCCGTCGCGCTGCGCTCGATGGCCGCGCTCGCCAAGGGCGGAAGCCTCGTGCTCATGGGCGTCTGGGTCGCGGCGACGACGCTCTATCACTTTTTCGTCGAAGGCATTCCGGAGGCCGAAACGATGGGCGGGATCGGCGTCCTCGCGCTCGCCGCCAACGTCTTCACGGTGGTCCTGCTGCTGCCCTACAAGGACGGGGACGCCAATGTCCGTTCGGTCTGGCTGTGTTCTCGCAACGACGCCATCGGCAACATCGCCGTGATGATCGCGGCGGCGCTGGTCTATGTGTTCGGCAACCGAACGCCCGACCTCGTCGTGGCGGGGGTCATGGCGGCGCTGTTCCTCACCTCGGCCACGCAGATCCTGAAGCAAGCGCTCGTCGAGTGGGAGCATGAGCGGATGCACGCCTCAGCCGGCGGCCATTCCCACGGGGAGGCCGGGCATCACGAGCATGGGGACGGGGAGCCGCCGCATTCGGGCGATGCCTCACCCGCCCGGATGGCCGCCGCCCGGCCAGCTGCCGGGCACGCGGTTCGAGGAAACGACGGGACGGGCAGCTAGCACCCTATAAACGTCGAGATGGGCTAGAACTCGATCCCCGCCTGCGCCTTCACGCCGGCGCGGAACGGGTGCTTGATCTCGGTCATCTCGGTCACGAGGTCGGCGAGCTCGATGAGCTCATCCCGGGCGTTGCGGCCGGTGACGATGACGTGCGTGTCCCGGGGCTTATGGCGCAGCGTCTCGAGCACTTCCTCGAGCGGCAGGTAGTCGTAGCGGAGCACGATGTTGAGCTCGTCGAGCAGCACCATCCTGTAGGCGGGATCGGCGATCATGCGCTTTGCCTCCTCCCAGGCGGCGCGGGCGGCCGCGAGGTCGCGCTGGCGATCGGCCACGTCCCAGGTGAACCCCTCGCCCATGGCCTTGATCGTGACGAGCTCGGGGAAGCGCGCCAGGACGTCCCGCTCGCCGGTCGACCAGGCGCCCTTGACGAACTGCACGACGCCGACCCGCATGCCGTGGCCGAGGGCGCGGAAGACCATGCCGAAGGCGGCGGTCGACTTGCCCTTGCCCTTGCCGGTATGGACGATGAGGAGGCCCCTTTCCTCGGTCTTGGTCGCGAGAATTTTGTCGCGCGCCGCCTTTTTCTTGCGCATCTTCTCGGCGTGGTAGGCGTCGCGCTCCGCCTCGGACATGAGGTCGGTCTTCTTCGGGGCGCGGGCGATGTCGTCAGTCATGGTGGCGTCTCCTCGATGAGGGCATGAGCGGAATTGGAGCGCGGGTTCCAAAAGCCCCGCGCGCGCGCCTCGGCAAACTTTCGCAGCAATTCGCCGTAGCCGAAGGGGTTGTTCCGCCTGATGAACTCGCGCGTCGCCTCGTCCTCGACATAGGCCGCGAAAGCGAGGTCGAAATGGTGTGAACCGACCGCCCCAGTGGTCGCCGCGAAGGCGAACATGTAGTCGACCGTCGCGATGATCTCGAAGGCGCCCTTGTAGCCGTGGCGCTTGACGCCCTCGATCCACTTCGGATTGACGACGCGCGAACGGACCACCCGTCCGATCTCCTCGGCGAGGGTCCGCGCCAGGGGGCGGTCGGGGCGCGAATGATCGTTGTGATAGGCCACGGGCGCGCGGCCGGCCAGCGTCTCGGCAGCGGCAACGAGGCCGCCTTCGTACTGGTAGTAATTGTCGGAATCGAGCAGGTCGTGCTCGCGGTTGTCCTGATTGTGGACGACCGCGTCGATCTCGGCGAGGCGGGCCGCGAACTGCGCCCGCGCGGGGGCGCCCTGCTGCCGCGCCCCATAGGCGAACTGCCCGGCATCGAGCACCGCGGCGGCGAGATCGGCCCTGTCCCGCCATTCGCCGCTCTCGACGAGCGCGCCGAGGCCGCCGCCATAGGCCCCCGTCGCGGCGCCGAAGATGCGATAACCCGCGCGCTCGGCGGCCTCCGCGTTTGAGGCGCCGGCGGCCATGAGGCCCAGCGCATCGCGACGCATGCGGGCCGCGATCGGGTTTTCTTCCTCGGGCTCGTCGAGGGCCCCGATGGCACGCACGGCGCGGTCGAAAAGGGCGATCTGCGCCGGAAACGCATCGCGGAAGAAGCCGGAAATACGGAGCGTCACGTCGACGCGCGGGCGGCCGAGCCGCGCGAGGGGGATGATTTCGTAGCCCGAGACGCGCAGCGACCCCGCATCCCAGACTGGGCGGGCGCCAATGAAGGCGAGGGCCTGGGCGATGTCGTCGCCCCCCGTGCGCATGTTGGCCGTGCCCCAGACCGACAGCGCCAACGAACGCAGGTGATTGCCGTTGTCCTGGAGGTGGCGCAGCAGGAGGTTTTCGGCCGATCTACGGCCAAGTTCCCAGGCGGTGGGGGTGGGGACCGCACGGTTGTCGACCGAATAGAAGTTACGGCCGGTCGGCAGCACGTCGAGGCGGCCGCGCGAGGGGGCTCCCGAGGGACCGGGGGGCACGAAGCGGCCGTCGAGCCCGGCGAGCAACGCCTTCACCTCGTTGCGACCGGAGGCCCTGAGCCGCGGCAGGATGATGGTCTCGACGGTTTCGAGGACGGCGCGGGTGGCGCGCCAGGAGGCGGGACAGGGCAGCCGCCCTTCGACCAGCATGCCGGCAAGGTTCTCGAGCCACTCGACGAGGTCGCCGGTAGTCCGTCCCGAAAAGGGCGGAATGGCCTCGGGATCATCGTGCGCTTCGGCGGCAAGATCGACGGCCGACGGACGGGGGCCGGTCCAGCGTTCCCCCAGCTTTGCCGTGAGCGGGTCGAAGCCGAGCTTGAGGTCGTCGGCGAGCGCCCGGACGAGGGAGGCGTCGCCCGGCCCCTCCCCGCGCGACACGCGGGCCAGCGCCACAGCGAGGTCGCGCTCGAGCCGGCCCTCGGGGGCGCGGCCGAACACGTGGAGGCCGTCCCGGATCTGCGCCTCCTTGAGGTCGCAGAGGAAATTGTCGAGGGTTTTTAGCGCCTCGATCTCGTCGCCGGGAAGCTGGACGTCGCGGTCCAGCCGCGCGTCGTGGGCGA
>DASZTU010000351.1:0-13482 GCA_035547975.1 Devosiaceae bacterium
TAGCCCCCGGCGGCGACCGGCCGCCGCGCAAATCCGGCCCGCCGCGCTCCTCCCACGGCGCCGCACCCGGTGGCCGGCGAACCCCGGGTGGCGCCCGCGGCCCGCGCAAGGGCGGCCCATCGTCGCGGCCGCCGCGCACGCGCTGACCGATGCGCATCGTTGCGGGAAAATATCGCGGCAAGGCGCTGCTCTCGCCCGCCGATGAGAGCATCCGTCCCACCGCCGATCGGGCCCGCGAGGCGATCTTCAATATCCTCGCCAGTCGTCTCGGCCCGAACCTCGACGGCCGGCGCGTCCTCGACCTTTTTGCCGGCACCGGCGCGCTCGGGCTCGAGGCGCTGTCGCGCGGCGCGGCCTACGTGGTTTTCGTCGACACCGGGGCCGAGGCGCGCGGCCTCATTCGCGACCACATCGAAGCGTTCGGGGCAGGCGGCACGACCAAGCTGCTCCGCCGCGACGCGACCGCGCTGGGCCCCGCCGGCACCATGGGCCCCTTCGACCTCGTCTTCCTCGATCCACCCTATGGCAAGGGGCTCGGCGAACGCGCCCTCGTCTCGGCGCGCGAGGGGGGGTGGCTCGCCCCCGACGTCACGATCGTCCTCGAGGAATCGTCCGACGCGAACCTCGACATCCCGGCCGGCTTCATCCTCGACGACCGCCGCGAATACGGCGCCGCGGCGGTGCACTTCCTGCGGCTGGGGAGCTCACCTTCGAGGTGATGGCGCAAGGGTCTAGCGCGTCCGCCCGAACAGCCGTTCGATATCGCGCTTCTTGAGTTCGACATAGGTCGGCCGGCCGTGGATGCACTGGCCGGAGTGCGGGGTCGCCTCCATTTCCCTGAGCAGCGCGTTCATTTCCTCGAGCCGCAGCCGCCGCCCGGCGCGCACCGAGCCGTGGCACGCCATGCGGCCGATGAGCGCTTCCATCCGATCCGCGACCACTGCGATCTCACCCCATTCGGCGAGCCCATCGGCGAGATCGCGCACCAGCCCCTCGACGTCGCACTGGCCGAGAACCCCAGGCGTCTCGCGCACCGCCACCGCCCGCGGGCCGAAGCGCTCGAGATAGAGTCCGAGCCGCTCGAGCGACGGCGCGGCTTCCTCTAGCCGGCTGCAATCGTCCTCGGGCAACTCCACCACAACGGGAATGAGGTGCGCCTGGCTCGGCACGGGACCGCTCGTCAGCTGGGCCTTGAAGCGCTCGTAGACCAGCCGCTCGTGCGCCGCGTGCTGGTCGACGAGCAGCAGGCTCTCGCCGTTCTGCGCCACAATGAAATTGTCGAACATCTGCGTTCGCGCTACCCCGAGCGGGAACTCCGCCGGCGTGGCCTGCGACTCGGCCGGCTCGAACCGGGCGCTCGGCTCGGCAAACCCCGAGAACCCGCCGAACGGCGCGGCAGGTCCGGTGGCCCGGCGCGCCTCCTCCATCGGTCGCGGAACCGTGTTACCGACGGCCGCCATCTCCATTTCCGGCGCGCGGAACGCCTCGATGACGTCGGCGGCGATCGTCGAGGACGCCCTGAACCCGGCTTGCTCGAGCGCCTCGCCGATGGCGCGGATCACCGCCGACCGCACGCCGCCGCCATCGCGGAACCTGAGCTCGGCCTTGGCAGGGTGGACGTTGACGTCCACTTCCGCCGGATCGACGGCGAGGAAGAGGGCAATCGCCGGAAAGCGGTCGCGGAAGAGGAAATCGGCATAGGCCGCGCGCACCGCCCCGAGCAGCACCTTGTCGCGCACCGAACGGCCGTTGACGAAGTAGAACTGGCTGAGGCTGTTGGCGCGTGAATAGGTCGGAAGCCCCGCAAGGCCGGTCACGACGACGCCGTGCCGCGCCAGCGCCATCGGCATGGCGTTCTGGGCGAAATCGGCGCCCATCGCCTGCGCCACCCGCGCGGCGAGCGCCCCCTCGCCGGTCTGCGCCGGCCAGTTGATCGTTGCGCGGTCGGGCCCCTCGGCGATGAAGTGCACCTGGGGGTTGGCCATGGCGAGGCGACGGATGACGTCGGTGATGGCGGCGCCTTCCGCCCGCTCCGATTTCATGAACTTGCGCCGCGCCGGGACGGTCGCGAAGAGGTCGCGGACCTCGACCACGGTCCCCCGGTTCATCGCGATCGGCTGCGGCCGGCCCTTGCGGCCGCCGCTGACGATGAGCCGCACCCCCGTTTCCGTCCCGTCCTCCCGGGAAGCGATCGCCAGTTCTGCAACGGCGCCGATCGAGGCCAGGGCTTCTCCCCGGAAGCCGAGGGTGCGGATGTCGTCGAGCCCGTCATCGGCAAGCTTGGAGGTGGCGTGGCGCTCGACCGAGAGCAGGAGGTCACTTTCGTCCATGCCCTGGCCGTCGTCCTCGACGCGGATCAGGCTGAGCCCGCCGCCCGCCGTGGTGAGGCGGATGCGGGAAGCGCCGGCGTCGATGGCATTCTCGAGCAGCTCCTTGACGACGCTCGCGGGCCGTTCGACGACCTCGCCGGCGGCGATCTTGTTGATGAGCTCATCGGGGAGCTGCCGGATCGGCATGAGGCTGATTCTCCTTCGGACGCAGCATAGCACGCCCGAGGAGCGGCGGAGGGGCAGGGGCTACCCGGCCCGGCGCAACACGGCGGCTTCCGGGTTGGCGACGCGCATCGCCACCTCACCAGCGAAGCGCTCGAAGAGCTCATTGAACGCCGCGGGGCGCTGGAAGAACGGCGAATGGGCCGCACCCGGAACGAGGTGGCTGCGCCCCTCCCAGAGCGTCCGGCAGTCGATGCTTTCGAGATAGGAAAGCCTGAGGATGCGCTCGTTCTCGCCATTGACGAAAGCGACCGGGACCGCGGCGTTCTCGACGGTGCGCCGCTGGTCGGCACCTTCGCCGCGCATCATCGAGCGCGCGACCGCGGTCCGGCAACGGCCATCGGCCCGGCGGATATCGTCGAGGAACTCGGCCGGCGCATCGCTGCCGAAGCACATGCGGCCGAAACGCTCGACGTCGCGCTCGCTGAACTGGGCCTTGGAGACGAGCAGCATGTCCCAGCCGGTATGGAAGGCGCGCAGCATGCCGAGCGGCCCCCGGCTGATGGGAGGCGCGCCGGTCAGCATCAGGCCCGCGACCGCTGGGTTCGTCGCCAGCATCTCGATGCCGATGTGGCCGCCGAGCGACCAGCCATAGACCATGAGGTGCTTGAGCCCGAGACCGTCGACGAGTTCGTTGAGCGTCGCGGCGAGGTTGGGAATGGAATAGGCTTCCGGGGCGGAAGCGTCCTCCGAGCGGCCATGGCCGGGCAGGTCCACCCCGATCAGCCGGAAGCGATCGCCGAGGGGCGACACGAATTGCTGCCGGAAGGCGGCCTTCGAGGCGCCGCTGCCGTGGATCATCAGGACCGGAAATTCCGTGCCGGCGGTCTGCCACACGGCGAGCCTGCCCACGGCTGTCGAAATCATGCTCTCGGTTACGGGCATGCGAGAACCCATCGTGGCTACGATGAGCCCGTTGTAGCAAAGGCGCACTAACGAATGGATGATGAGCGGCGTTAGCAGGGGGTGAACACCGGCCTGCGAATAAGCGCGTATTTTGGGGCGGGCCGGTGCGCGAATAACCGTTGACGGCTCTTCGGCCCCCGCGTTGGATAGGAGAGGTCGAAAGGCAGGTGGTCGTGAGCGTATTTCTGGATGTCGTGGTCCTGCTCTTGAGCTGGGGCATCGTCTGGCAGCAGATTGCGGCGACCCGCGACCACTTCGTCTCCGACAAGATGGCGACGCCGGCCAAGCTCCTGGCCGCGCTCGTCATCTGCAGCACAATCGTGTTCTCGGTCGTGCTCTTCCTGGCCGAGGCACCGCCCGGCGCGGCCCTCCTCGGCATCGTCCTCGAACTTGCGAGCCTTTGGATCTTCCGGGGTGCGCTGCGCGCCTCCCGCGAGGCGAGGCTGTTGTTCGCCTTTGACCCCGGCCTGCCGCACGGGCTGATCGACAGCGGGCCCTACCGCTACGTCCGCCACCCCTTCTACACGTCCTACCTGCTGTTCTGGTTCGGCTGGGCCATCGCCATCTGGTCGTGGTGGACGCTGCCCTTCCTCATCGGCTTCGTCGGCTTCTATGTCGGGGCGGCGACCGGGGAAGAGCGCAAGTTCGCCTCGACCAATCTTGGGCCCGAATACGAGAGCTACCGCCAGCGGGCCGGGCTGTTCTGGCCCAAGCTGCCGGTCCGCCGGCCGGTCCGCACCTCGAGCACGCCGGGGCAGGGCTGAATCCCCGGCACGCCTGAAAACCCGGCATGAGGCGCCGGCTCGCCATATTTGCGTCGAGCCGGTATGGGAGTGGACCGCTCCCCAACCCGAGCCCCGGTCCCATGCGCCCCATCCGCCTTGCCGCCCTGTTGCTGACTTTGCCCTGCCTCGCCGCGCCCGGCTCCGCCCTGGCGCAGGCGACCGGCGCCGCCAACCCGCCCGCGCAGCCCGCCGGTGAAGCCACCCAGCCGGCCCAGCCCACCGGTGAGGCCACCCAGCCGGCCCAGCCCACCGGTGACGCCACCCAGCCGGCCCAGCCGCAGGTCACCACCGCCGTCTATGGGGATTGGACGCTGCGCTGCGTTGGCGCGGGCGTTCCGGCCGGCGCACCCGCAGGCACGCCGGCCCAGCCGAAGCACTGCGAGCTCGACCAGGCGATCGGCGTCCAGGGCAAGCCGCCGCTGGCGCAGATCGCGGTCGGCGCCGATCCCGGCGACGGCAAGATGCGGATGGTCGCCGAATTGCCGGCGGGCGTGTGGCTCCCGAGCCAGCCGGCCCTCAAGATGTCGCCGAAGGCTGCGCCGATCGCAATGAGCTACAAGCGGTGTATCGGGGCCGCCTGCCTCGCCGATACGCCCTTGACCGACCAGCTGCGCACGTCCATGCAGGCCGCCAAGACATCGGCCACCGTGACCTTCCAGATGATCGCCGGCAAGGATGCCGTCATCCCGGTGTCGTTCACCGGATTCACCCCCGCCTACGCGGCGCTGGTCAAGGCGGCAGCACAGAAGTAGCCCGCGGTCCCCACTCGGGTCCGGCGGGCGAGGCGGTGCGCTAAAGGCGAAACGGAGAGGATCGGCGCCTTTGTCCTCCCTTGCCCCCATGGACATTGCCCTCGCGCTCGCCGAGGCAGCGGCCGCCCACGACGAGGCGCCGGTCGGCGCGGTGATCGTCGAGGGGGAAACGATTCTGGCGGAGGCGCGCAACCGCATGCGCGAACTCAACGACCCGACCGCCCACGCGGAGATGCTCGCCATTCGCGAGGCGCTCGAAAAACGCGGAACCGGCCGGCTCGACGGCTGCGATCTCTACGTGACGCTCGAGCCCTGCGCCATGTGCGCCGGGGCAATCGCGCACGCGAGGATACGGCGGCTTTATTACGGGGCGGAGGATCCCAAGGCGGGGGCGGTGGACAACGGCGTGCGGCTCTTCGCGCAGCCGACCTGCCATCACCGCCCGGAGGTCATCGGGGGCGTCGGCGAACGCCGTGCGGCAGCCCTGTTGCAGTCGTTCTTTCGGGATCGGCGATGAACGCCTCGATCTTGCGCGTCAGCTGCCGCTTGAAGTTGTCCTTGTCCTTCTCGGCGTGCTCGACGATTTCGCGCACCCGCCAGTATTCGAGCGTGCCGAACTGGTCGACATGCGGGCGCATGAAGATGTCCGGCGGGTAGGCGGCCATCATGTGGGCGATGAGCGAGTGCATCATGATCTGCGCCGCCCCGAACCAGACGTCGAGCGGCTTGTAGTCGACCTTGTTGAGGCGGCTCGAGGGATCGCCGTTGACATCGATGCCGATCAGGATGTCGCACTCGGCGGCCGCCTGGTCGAGGGGCAGGGGATTGACCACGCCGCCGTCGACCAGCAGGTGATTGGAGTACGCGACCGGCCTGAACAGTGTCGGGATGGCGATCGAGCCCGAGATGGCCGGCCGCAGCGGCCCCGAGTTGAAAACCACCTGGTGCCAGGACTGGAAGTCGGTGGCGACGACGTAGAACGGCGTCTTGAGGTCCTTGAATTCCGCGGGAAAGTTGGCGGGCAGGAAATTGTCGACCACCTGGCCGGCATCGAGCTGCACCGAAAACCCGTTCTGCAGCAGGCTGCCGAGCCGGAGTTGCGAACCCCAGAGGCGCCCCGCGATCATCTTCATGGTGCCGAGCACGTCATAGGCGTGGGCCCTGAGCTCCGCCCCGGTCATGCCGTTGGCCCAGCCCGAGCCGACGAGCGCGCCGATGGAACAGCCGGCGATGACGGATGGCCGGAGCCCCAGCTCGTCCATCGCCTCGATATAGGGAATATGGGTCAGCCCACGCGCCGAACCGCCGCCGAGGGCGATGCCGATGCGCGGCATGGTTGATTTGTCGGCCTTGAGCGGTGGCCGCTTGCCGTTCATGCGGTCGATGATCGCCCGCCCGCGCCGCTCGAGCGGGGTGATCTTCGCTTCGCGTGGAAAATCCCCAGCCATCATGGCCATGTAGGGTGCACCCCCGGCATTGATAAGCCCTCAACGCCAAGGGTTGACGATTGGTTCAGGCGCTCTCCGTCTCGCGGGCGATGGCGCGCCAGCCGATGTCGCGGCGGCAGAAGCCCTGCGGCCAGTCGATGCGGTCGATGGCCGCGTAGGCCTTGTCGCGCGCGGCGAGGACCGTCGGCCCGAGCGCCGTCACGTCCAGCACCCGCCCGCCATTGGCGAGCAGGCGCCCGTCTTCCCGGCGCGTCGCGGCGTGGAAGATGACGACCCCCTCGCGCTCGGCCGCCTCGAGGCCCCGGATCTCGCTGCCCTTGGGCGGCGCGCCCACGGGATAGCCCTGCGTCGCGAGGACGACCGACAGCGCCGCCTCGTCGCGCCATTCCGGCACGATGCCGGCGAGCCGGCCGGTCGCCGTCGCCTCGAGCAGATCGAGCAGGTCGCTCTTGAGCCGGGGCAGGAGGACCTGCGCCTCGGGATCGCCGAAGCGGACGTTGTACTCGATGAGTTTCGGGCCGTCGCTGGTGATCATGATGCCGGCGAACAGCACCCCGGTGAAGGGCGTGCCGCGCGCCGCCATGCCCCGCACCGTGGGCTCGATGATCTCGCGCCGGGTGCGCTCCAGCATCTCGGCCGTCATTACCGGCGCCGGCGAGTAGGCGCCCATGCCGCCCGTATTCGGGCCGCGATCGCCGTCCCAGACGCGCTTGTGGTCCTGCGCCGAGGCGAGCATGACGATGTTCTCGCCATCGCAGAGCGCAAACACCGAGGCTTCTTCGCCGACGAGGTAGTCCTCGATGACGATCGTGGTGCCGGAGGGACCGAAGACGCCGCCGAAACAGTCCTTGATGAAGTCTTCCGCTTCCTGGATGTTTTCCGCGACGCGCACGCCCTTGCCGAGCGCGAGCCCATCGGCCTTGACGACGATCGGCGCGCCCCGGGCCCTGACGAAGGCGAGGGCGGAATCGGCCTCCTCGAAGCGCTGGTAGCGCGCGGTGGGAATGCCCATGGCGTCGCAGAGCGCCTTGGTGAAGGCCTTGCTGCCCTCGAGCCGTGCCGCTTCCCGCGAAGGGCCGAAGCAGAGGATGCCGGCGGCGCGAACATCGTCGGCGAGCCCGGCGACCGCCGGCGCATCGGGACCGATCACCACGAGATCGATGCCCTCGCGCTTTGCGAGCGCGATCACCGCGGCATGGTCGGTGATCTCGAGCGGCACGTTGGTGGCCACGGTCTCCGTGCCGCCATTGCCGGGGGCGCAGAACAGCTTCTCGAGTCGCGGGGATTTGGCGATTGCCCAGCACAGGGCGTGCTCGCGTCCCCCCGAGCCGATAACCAGAACTCGCATTCGATACGATCTCCTATAGGCTGCGGCCGAAGCCCCCGCTCTCCCGCAGGCACGGGCCCTCTAGCACGGCGTGGGCGACGCATCCACCCTTGACCGCCCGGCCGATCGGGCGCAACCAACGGCCATGGACGAGCCGCGCTCGAACGCCGCCGAATTTACCGTCTCGGAAATTGCCCTCGCCGTGCGCCGCACCGTCGAGGACGCCTTCGGCTACGTCCGGGTGCGCGGCGAGATTTCCGGCTACCGCGGGCCGCACTCTTCCGGGCACGCCTATTTCAGCCTCAAGGACGCCGAGGCCGCCATCGACGCCGTGATCTGGAAGACGAGCTTCGCCCGGCTGCGGTTCAAGCCGGAGGAGGGGCTCGAGGTCATCGTGACGGGCCGGCTCACCACCTTCCCGCGCTCCTCGAAATACCAGATCGTCATCGAGCAACTGGAGCCTGCCGGGGCCGGCGCGCTGATGGCGCTCCTCGCCGAGCGCCGCCGCAAGCTGCAGGCCGAGGGCCTCTTCGACCCGGCCCGCAAAAAGAAGCTTCCTTACCTGCCGCGCGTCATCGGGGTCGTCACTTCTCCCACGGGCGCGGTCATCCGCGACATCCTCCACCGCCTCGACGACCGCTTCCCGAGCCACGTCCTCGTTTGGCCGGTGCGGGTGCAGGGCGAAACCTCGGCGGCGGAAGTGGCCGCCGCGGTCAACGGCTTCAATGCCCTCCCGGGCGACGGAATGCTTCCCCGCCCAGACCTCCTGATCGTGGCGCGCGGCGGCGGCTCGATCGAGGACCTCTGGGGCTATAACGAGGAGATCGTGGTCCGCGCCGTCGCGGGGTCCCGCATTCCGGTGATCTCGGCCGTGGGTCACGAGACCGACACGACCCTTTGCGACTACGCCGCCGACATGCGGGCACCCACCCCGACCGCGGCGGCGGAAGCGGCGGTACCGGTGCGCATCGAGCTCATCGGCTATGTTGAGGACCTCGGCAGCCGGAAACGCCAGGCGACCCGCCGGGTGCTCGGCAACACCCGCGACCGCTTGCGCGCCGCGGCCGCGGCGCTGCCGCGCCCGGCCGATCTCGTCGCCACGCCCCGCCAGCGGGTCGACCTTGCCTCGACGCGGCTCGGCGCGGCGCTGCGCGCCTTCCAGCACCGCAAGGCGATCGCGCTCGCGGCCGTGGCGCCACGGCTGTCCCTCAGGGCCCTCCGGCACGCCTACGACCGCGAGGCGCACCGCTTCGCCATCGCCCAGGGCCGGCTGGCCCCGGCCGCGGCGCGGCTCCTCGCCGACCGCAGCGCGCGTGTAGATTCGCTCGGCAAGCTGCTCAACTCGCTGAGCTATCGCGGCGTCCTCGCCCGCGGCTATGCCGTGGTGACGGACCAGGACGGCACGCTCATCCGCTCCGCCAGCGCCGTCGCCAGCGGGCAGCCGATCGGGATCGAGTTCTCCGATGGGAGCGTCGCCGCCCACGTCGACAGCGAATACAAGCTGCCGCCGCTGCGCCAGCGCCGCCGCCGGCCGAGGCCACCGGACGACAACGGGCAGCAAAGCCTCTTTTGAGGCACCGCTTTTCTGCCTATATCTGGGCGCTAAGGGGGTGGGTGGATCAAGGCGGCAGGTCATGAATATCTTCGACAAGGGCTTTTCCAATTCGGAAGCGGTGGTGCGCTACCTCGACGGTGACTACGTCGTGCTGAAGCCGGGCAGCTTCGTGCGCTGCGCCATCACCGGCCGGCCCATCCCGCTGGACGAGCTGAGCTATTGGAACGTCGACCGCCAGGAGCCCTATGTCGACGCCGAAGCCGCCCTCACTGCCTATCAGCGCCACGGTCTTGGCTGAACGGGCCGGCCACAGGCGGCTGCTTTTCATCTCGAACGGCCACGGCGAGGACTCGATCGCGGCGGCGATCATCCGCCGCCTGCCGGAAGGTTTTGAGGCCGATGCCTTCCCCACCATCGGGGATGGGCTCGCCTATCGGGGCGTCTGCGAGGTCGTGGGCCCGCGGGCCCACCTCGCGAGCCAGGGCTGGCGGAACGTCAAGGGTTCATTGCTCCGCGACATTGCCGATGGCGGGCTGCTGACGATCCTTCCGGCCCTGCGCTTCGGCCGCGAGGCGCGGCAGCGCTACGATAGGGCGATCGTCGTCGGCGACATCGTCGGGGTCGCGGGGTGCTTCCTCCTCGGCGTCAGGGACATCCTCTACATCGACGTCTACAAGACCGGCTACGGCCGGCTCTATAGTGCCATCGAGCGCTTCCTCATCTCCCGCACCGCCCGCACCACCTTCTGCCGCAGCGAGCGGCTCGCGGCCCAATTGCGCGCCGCCGGCTGCGACGCGCGTTGCGCCGGCAACGTGATGATGGATTGCCTCCCCCGGGGCGTCTACAACGCCAATCTTCGCCGGCACCGCTACCTCGCCGTGACCCTGCTGCCGGGCAGCCGCCAGTTCACGACGGAAAACTTTGCGCGGCAGGTCGAAGCCCTCAGCCTCGTGACGCCCCAGAAGCGCCCCGATCTCTTCCTCGCGCTCGCTGACAATGTGCCGCTCGAGGTGCTGGCCGAAGCCGGGGGCCTCACCGTCCGCCCGCCGGCAAGCGCCGAGCCGGGGGACGCCGGAACGCTCGTCGGCGGGGGCCTCACCATCCACGTCGCGCGGGGCGCGACCGGCAACCTCATCGAGGCGGCCGATTTCGTCCTGTCCCAGGCCGGGACCGCGACCGTCCAGGCCCTTGGCCTCGGCAAGCCGGTCGTCACCTTCATCGACCGGCGCGACCGGCCCTCCCGGATCGCCGACGAGAACGCGCTCTTCGGCGAGGCGAGGGTACTCGTTCCCGCCGATCCGGAGCGGATAGCCGAAGCCACGGAAAAGCTGCTCGACAATTCGCTGGAGCGGCGGCGGCTCGGGGCAATCGGCCGCGAGCGCATCGGTGGGCCCGGCGCGATGGACGCGATCATCGAGGCGATCGTGTGCGGGGATGCCGCGGGCGCGCCGGCGCGCTAGACTCGGCGCCCGCATCCTGGCGTCATTCCCGCGCAGGCGGGAATCCATCTTGGCCAGGAAAACCGGCTGCCAGATCGAGGGGGAGGGAGAAGGCCGGTGCTGGGGTTTTTGGCCCTTATGGTTCGAGGCTCGCTGCGCTCGCACCTCACCATGAGGAGGGTAGGGAAGGACCCCACCTGCAAAAGGGCCTCAGGTTCATCACGAGACCCGGCAAGGATCTCACCCCCAGTAGGACCTCACCCTGAGCTTGTCGAAGGGCGAGGTCCGGGGCCAACCGCCTCGTCATGGCCGGGCTTGACTCGGCCATCCAACCCACCGTGCTGTTTGCGCGGGCGGTGAGGCCGGCTGGATCCCCGGGTCAAGCCCGGGGATGACGGTGGTTGGGGCGCGGACTTGGGCCCCACTGCACTTCCCAACCCGGTGTCATTCCCGCGAAAGCGGGAATCCATCTAGGCCAGGAAAACCGCCGTTCACTGCGCATCCATCCCGAGCCAGAGAGCATCTGGCCACCCCCACCCTTGATCCCTCCCCGCAAGGGGGAGGGAGAAGATGGTGCCCTTGGCCCTTATGGTTCGAGGCTCGCTGCGCTCGCACCTCACCATGAGGGGGTGGGGAAGGACCCCACCTCAGAGGACCTCACCTCAGGAGCGTCCATCCGCAATGTCATTCGCGCGGGCGAGGGCGCTGTCGAGCCTCTCCCGCAACAGCGCGGAATAGGTCTCGTCATCGACGGCGGGGTCGGTCATCCAGACCGGCTCGCTCAGGACGAACGCCGCGCGCGAGAAGGGGAAGTTGAACTGCATCCGGTCCCATACGCGCTCGAGGACGCGGCGCCGCGAGCTCGAGGTCGCAACCGCATAGACCGGCCGCCCGCTGTGCCGCGCCAGGGCAATGATGCCGGGGCTGATGGCGCGACCCGGGATCGGCGGCACGTCGGCGGTCAGGAACAGCGATTGCCCGCTTCGCAGCGCCTTGAGCAGTCCGCGGAACGCCGCGAGGCCGCCCGTCCCGTGCTTCTGCCGCTCGCTCATGCCGGAGCCATCGACCACGCCGAAGCCGAACGAGCGGGCGAGGGCGGCGGCGATACGCCCGTCCGGATGCGTGGAGATGAGGAGCGACCAGCGGCCCCTCTCGGGCGTATAGGCATAGGCGAGGTTGGATTGGCCGTGCCACGAAACCGCGATCACCGGCCAATCGCGCTGGACGATCTCCCACTGCTCGGCGGGCTCCCGAACGAGCCGCGAGGTCGCCGCGATCAGCCTGAGATAATTGCTCAGCACCACGCCGCCGAGTACCCCGCGGAGCCAGAGCTGGAAGGCCGTGGCCTCGGCGTCGGAGGGGACCGGCGACGCGGCAGGCGCCGTCAAGTCGCCTCCGGGTCGAGCAGCCGGTGAATGTGGACGATGAAGTAGCGCATTTCGGCATTGTCGACGGTCATCTGCGCCTTCTGCTTCCAGGCGGCGTAGGCGGTCGCGTAGTTCGGGTACACCCCGACCAGGTCGACCTTGCTCAAATCCTTGAAGTTCGCGGCGTTGAGGTCGTCGAGCTCGCCGCCGATGACCAGGTGCAGCAACTGCTTGGGCTTGCTTTCGCTCATGTGGTGCGGCTCTCGAGATCGGGGGCGGCGGCGGCCTCGATGGCCGGGCAGCCATAGACGCGGATCAGCGCGTCCTGCAGGCGCCGTTTTAGCGACTCGTCGCCCGCTGCCGCAAGCGGTCCGTGCCGCGTCTCGGCCCGGTTGAAGGTGAGGGCGCCGGCGCACACGTCGGTGAAGGCGATCCCGCACTCCGCAAGGATCGCCGCGGCACCGGCTATGTCCCAGTCCGATGCGCCGCGCCGCACCGGCAGCGCGTCGAGGGCGCCCGTCGCGACCTGCACCAGCCGATAGGCGAGGGAAGGGAGGTAGGGGCCCCGTTCGTATTCGAGCCCCGCGGCGCGGAGTTCGGCGTGGACGGCACCGGGGCCCGGGATCACTGGCGCAGCGCGCGGTGGGCCGCGGCGGATGGCGTGCCCGTTGCGCCGCGCGCCCCCGCCCGAAAAAGCCTCGAACAGTTCGTCGCGCGCCGGCGCATAGACGATGCCGGCGATCGGCCGGCCATCTTCGACCACGGCAAGTGAAATCGTCCAGCTGTCCTCGCCGCGGATGAAGCCGCGCGTGCCGTCGATCGGATCGACGATGAAGACCCGCCGCGCGGCGAGCCGGGAGGGATCGTCCGCCGCTTCCTCGCTGAGCCACCCGTAATCCGGCCGCGCCGCGGTCAGCACCCCGCGAAGGTACCGGTCGACGGCGATGTCGGCCTCGGTCACGGGCGAGGCATTGTCCTTCTCCCAGGTCTTGAGCGCCCGGCGGAAAAAACCCGCCGCGATGATCCCAGCCGCCACGGCCCCCGAGCGCAGGAGCTCGAGGTCGTCTTCAGCGGAAGGCAGGGCGGCAGCGCTCATGGACACCGGAATGATCGCGATGTGGGCTCTCTTAGGCGCGTTCGCCGCGCCTGCAAACACCTTTCGGAGCGGCAACGCGCCTGTGGGGCGACCGCTCCCGCTAGTGGTGCCGCCCGGCCACCTTGATGAGCGCGCCCGGCAGGTCCGCGAGTCCGTCGAGTACGAGGTCAGGAGCGAATGTCTCGAGCGGGGTGGTGCTGTAGCCGCCCCGGATGCCGACCGCGAAAACCTGCGCGGCTTTCGCCGACTGGATGT